>CBCSVJ010000175.1:0-3403 GCA_965143545.1 uncultured Haemophilus sp.
AGAAGATCTCGTTAGCACCAATAATAAAGCCTTGAGCGGTGATTTGTCTGGCAATATATGATGCCGTTTGTTCTTCACTTAAACCAAAACTCCCCATAGTTTGGAAGAATTGTTGGGAAATCGGATTATATGGATTAATGACTTCTGTGAGTTGCGTGTGATGCACGGCTTCGCGGTTATACCAAATAAAAGTAGTAAGTGATGTGCCTATTGAGCCGGCAAGGGTTCGAAGGAAATTAAATAAGCTCGACGCCGAAGCCATTTTTTCAGGTGGTAAACCTGAAAGGGTAATGGTTGTCAGCGGCATAAAGAAACAAGCAACGGCTAAGCCTTGCACAAATTGCGGTAATGCCACATCCATAAACGTCATTTCAGGTTCAAAGGTCACAGCTCGCCAATAAAAGGTGAGTGCATAAACCATAAAACTGACGGTAATTAAAATCCGCATATCAATTTTATTACCGAATTTCCCGATAATCGGCGCAAGTAGAATCGGCAATAATCCAACTGGTGCAGCCGCAAGCCCCGCCCATGTTGCTGTATAGTTGTAAACCTGTTGGAGCAGAAGCGGGATAAGCACGACCGTCCCTGAATACACCAAGAAAGCAAGGCTGGTTGAAACACAACCTACGGTGAAATTTCGAGATTTGAATAAGGAGACATCCACAACGGGATTATCGTCCGTGAGTTCCCAAATGATGAGGGCGATTAAACCTACTGCAGCGATAATAGTAAGCACCACAATTTCAGTGGAATTAAACCAGTCTAGCTCGCGCCCTTGATCCAGCATTAATTGCAACGCACCCACACCGAGTGCTAACAAAATCAGTCCAATAGTATTAATAGGTTGATGAGAAATTCTGCTTTCTCGGCCTTCTAAAATTTTCCAACTGATTAAGACAACGGCAAGCCCGATCGGAACGTTGATAAAGAAAATCCAACCCCAGTGAATATTATCGCTGATCCAACCGCCTAAAATAGGCCCACAAATCGGGGCGACGACGATTGTCATTGACCAAAAGGCCAATGCCATTCCGCGTTTTTCAGGCGGGTAGTTATTCAATAATAAGCTTTGAGAAAGGGGAATGATGGGGCCAGCAACTGCACCTTGAAGGACACGAAAAACGATCAACATTTCCAAACTGTGTGAAATGCCACAAAGCCAAGAGGCCAACACGAATAATAAGGTTGAGATTAAAAATAACCGCACTTCACCAAAACGTTTGGCCAGCCAACCCGTGATCGGAATCGAAATAGCATTTGCCACACCGAACGAGGTGATCACCCAGGTTCCTTGACTCGACGATGCGCCTAAATCACCCGCAATGGTTGGAATGGCTACGTTAGCGATGGTGGAGTCTAATACGAGCATAAAGGTGGCTAATGAAAGCACCAATGTAAGCATCGCTAACGCACCGCCTTGTAGCGGTTTGAAATGAGATTGCGGCATAACAAAACCTAATAGCTATTGTCACGAATAATCGATTCGATCAAATTATTGACCGCACTTTCATCATATTGCAGCACATCCGTAGAATAAAGCGTTGTAGCTGGCGCTTGGTCACGCAAGGTTTCACCTTGGCTATCGGTTACGTTAACTTTTACTGTGGCAGAAAGCCCAATACGTAATGGATTTTCAGCCAGTTGTTGCGGATCCAATTGAATACGCACAGGCACACGCTGCACCACTTTTATCCAGTTCCCTGTCGCATTTTGAGTGGGCAATAATGAGAATGCACTGCCTGTCCCCATTTCAATTCCGACCACTTTTCCATTAAAGGTTTTATCCTTACCATAAAGGTCGAAATGAATTTCAACCGGCTGACCAATTCGCATATGGGTTAATTGTGTTTCTTTGAAGTTGGCGTCTAACCACATTTGATCGGTAGTCACCACCGCCATTAAGGCACCACCAACAGACACCGCTTGCCCTACTTGCGCATTGCGGCGAGCAACATAGCCTTTAATTGGACTGCGGATTTTCGTGCGTTCTAAATTCAACCAAGCTTGTTTTAAATTACTGACCGCACTTTGAATTTGCGGCTGTTCACTTAAAGGCCTGTCTAACAATAAGGCTTGATTTGCCCCAAGCTGATTTTGTGAGGTGGTTAAGTTCGCTTTTGCCAGTTCAACGGCCTCTTTGGCGTGTTGGAAAGATTCTTTATCGATTGCGCCATCTTTGACTAATTGCACTCGACGGTTCAAGTTTCCTTGCGCTTGAGCAAGGGTAATTTCATTCGCACGAACGGCAGATTTTAATTGTTTTACTGTGTAATTCAGTTGCGAAACTTGGCGAACCGCATTGGCTAAATTGCTTTTAGCTTGCTCAAAACTTAATTTGGCATTGGTGTCATCCAGCTCTAATAACACGTCGCCCGCTTGTACGGGATCCATATTATCGACATTAATTTTCGAAATATTTCCTGCTACTTGTGCCGAAACCATCACCTGATTGCCGCTGACATAGGCATCTTCCGTTTCTTCAAAGCCTTTAATAAAGAAATACCAATAAGCCACAGAGCCGACCGAAATCAGAAGAAGCAAAAGAATAAAAATAGAAAGCCCTTTTTTACGTTGTTGAGATTTATTATTTGAAGAGTTTTGTGTGTCTGTTTGTTGATCGGACATAATGCGAGCCTTATCGGAAAATGATGAAGCAAAAAGGCTTCAGTCTATAAAATATGAATGTTTGTTCATTATGAACGTGAATTAGAATTATTTCAAGAATGACTGCACTTTAGCGTAAAAAGTGCGGTCAATTTTAATGACGTTTTTTCATTAAGCCATTTACGCCTAGCAAAATCAAACTGGTCCAAATCGGCACATAAGTGAAGTAATCGGAAGGGGAAACTTGTGTGTTAAGCCAGAATATTGCAATTAAAAAGAGCAGTGTGGGTTCGAGATAGCTTAGCACGGCAAATACACTGACAGGAATTTGTTGGCTCGATTTTAAATTGGCAGACAAACCAATTGCACTCACTAAACCTAACGCGGGCAATAAATACCAATATCGACTTTCACCGATCACAAAAGAAAATTGCTGCTCTTGAATGATCAAATAAATGAGGCAAGGGACGGCAATGAAGCACACATCAAGCGTGATGCCTTGCAAAGCAGGGATCTTCATGGCTTTACGGCTTAAATAATAATAGGGATAAACTAAGCACACCCAAAGGCTGCTCCATGAAAAGGTTTGATTGTGCCAAAGCTCATGTGCCACACCGCAGGCAGCGATGCACAAGGCAATAATTTGAATGGTGGAAAGGGTTTCTTTCAGCCAAATGCGTCCTAGTAATGCCATCACTAATGGGAATAAGAAGTACCCCATAGCGATGTTTACCCCTTCGCCATTAACGGGCGCCCACATAAATAACCAAAATTGGCTGCCAGCATCAAGCGTGCC
>CBCSVJ010000176.1:0-3397 GCA_965143545.1 uncultured Haemophilus sp.
ACCGGTGAAATCGGTTTACGCGGAATATTTGCATTTTGTGGAATTAAATCGACCGCTTGTTAGCGAGCAGGAAGCAAAATTAAAAGCGTTGTTACATTACGGCCCAACTTTGGCAGAGCATGATGCTAAAGGTGAAACCTTTATCGTGATTCCACGCGTTGGCACGATTTCTTCTTGGTCTTCTAAAGCGACGGATATTGCACATAACTGCGGTTTAAATGAAGTAGAGCGTATTGAGCGTGGTTTGGCGTATTATTTTGAATTAAGCCAACCGCTTGATGAAAAAACGACAGAAAAATTAACCGCACTTTTACATGACAGAATGATGGAAACTGTGGTGCGTAATCCGCAAGATGCGGAGATTTTATTCCGTCATCAAGATCCGAAACCGTTCAAAACTGTGGATATTTTAAAAGGTGGACGCGAAGCCTTAGTGACAGCCAACGTAGAATTAGGTTTAGCACTGGCAGAAGATGAAATTGATTATTTGGTGGAAAACTTCACCCAATTAGGGCGCAATCCGCACGATATTGAACTTTATATGTTCGCGCAAGCCAACTCTGAGCACTGCCGTCATAAAATCTTTAATGCAGATTGGATTATCGACGGCAAAAAACAGGATAAATCCCTGTTTAAAATGATTAAAAATACCTTTGAGAAAACCCCTGATTTCGTGCTTTCAGCCTATAAAGATAATGCTGCGGTAATGGAAGGCTCAAAAGTCGGCCGTTTCTTTGCGGATCAAGATGGGCAATATCGCTATCACAATGAAGATGCACATATCTTAATGAAAGTGGAAACCCATAACCATCCAACGGCAATTTCGCCATTCCCGGGTGCTGCAACAGGTTCGGGCGGTGAGATTCGTGATGAAGGTGCAACCGGTCGTGGTGCCAAACCAAAAGCCGGTTTAACCGGTTTCTCTGTATCTAACCTTGTCATTCCAAACTTTGAACAACCTTGGGAAAATCCACTTTCCAAACCAAACCGTATTGCTTCAGCCTTAGATATTATGATTGAAGGCCCATTAGGTGGCGCAGCATTTAACAACGAATTTGGTCGTCCTGCATTATTGGGTTATTTCCGTACCTATGAAGAGAAAGTCAACAGCTTCAACGGTGAAGAAGTGCGTGGTTATCACAAACCGATTATGTTAGCGGGTGGTATCGGTAATATTCGTGGCGAACACGTTCAAAAAGGTGAAATTCCAGTCGGTGCGAAATTGATCGTATTAGGTGGCCCAGCGATGAACATCGGTTTAGGCGGTGGTGCCGCTTCTTCGATGGACAGCGGTAAATCAAAAGAAGATTTAGATTTTGCTTCCGTTCAACGTGAAAACCCAGAAATGGAACGCCGCTGTCAAGAGGTGATTGATCGCTGCTGGCAATTAGGTGATGAAAACCCAATTCTCTTTATTCACGATGTGGGGGCGGGTGGTTTATCCAACGCGATGCCTGAATTGGTGCACGATGGTGAACGTGGCGGTAAATTTGATTTACGCTCAATCCTTTGCGATGAAAAAGGTATGTCACCATTAGAAATTTGGTGTAACGAATCGCAAGAACGTTATGTCTTAGCGGTTGCGCCAGAAAAACTCGAATTATTTACCGCACTTTGTGAACGTGAGCGAGCGCCATTTGCAGTCATTGGCGAGGCAACGGAAGAGAAACATCTAACCTTGCACGATAGCCATTTCGACAATAATCCAATTGATTTGCCAATGAATGTGTTATTAGGCAAAACCCCGAAGATGACGCGTGAGGTTTCATCAAAAACTGTGGAAAATCGACCGCTTGCAACAGAAAATATTCAATTAAAAGAAGCGTTACATCGTGTATTACGTTTACCGGTGGTGGCAGAAAAAACGTTCTTAATCACCATTGGCGACCGTTCGGTAACGGGTATGGTGGCACGCGATCAAATGGTCGGCCCATGGCAAATTCCGGTGTCTGATGTGGCTGTTACAACTGCATCATTAGACAGCTATCATGGTGAAGCCATGGCAATGGGCGAACGCGCACCGGTGGCATTATTAGACTTTGGTGCTTCTGCACGTTTAGCGGTAGCCGAATCTATTACCAACATTGCGGGCACCAACATTGGCGATATTAAACGCATCAAACTGTCTGCAAACTGGATGTCTGCAGCGGGCCATGGCGGTGAAGATGCAGGCTTATATGAAGCCGTAAAAGCAGTCGGTGAAGAACTTTGCCCAGCATTAGGTATCACCATTCCTGTGGGTAAAGACTCGATGTCGATGAAAACCACTTGGGAAGAAAATGGCGAGAAAAAATCCGTCACCGCACCGCTTTCTTTAGTGATTTCATCTTTTGCACGCGTGGAAGATGTCCGCAAAACCGTGACACCTCAATTACGCACAGACAAAGGCGCAAGCCGTTTATTGTTGATTGATTTAGGTGAAAGAAAAAATCGCTTAGGCGCGACCGTACTTGCGCAAGTGTATAAACAATTAGGTGATAAACCAGCCGATGTGGTAAACGTAGCTAAACTGAAAAACTTCTTCGATGCAATGCAAGCATTGGTGGCAGAGCGTAAATTATTGGCTTACCACGACCGTTCAGACGGTGGTTTAATTACCACGCTTGCAGAAATGGCGTTTGCGGGTAACTGCGGTGTAGATGTGGATATCTCTGCATTAGGCGATAATGATTTAGCCGTGTTATTCAATGAAGAATTAGGTGCGGTAATCCAAGTGTCAGAACGTGAATTAAGCGCCGTGCGTGAGGTATTAAAAGCGTATGACTTGCTTGGTTTAACTTATGAACTCGGTTCTGTAAGTTCAGAAGATCGTTTTGAAATCACACGAGGCAGTAAAAAACTATTAAGCGAAAAACGTTCTGAATTACGTGGTATTTGGGCAGAACTCACTCACCAAATGCAACGCTTACGTGATAACCCAGAATGTGCTGACCAAGAATTTGAAGCGAAAAAAGCAACAGACAATAAAGGTTTATCCGCTCATTTAACCTATGATGTGAATGAAGATATTGCTGCGCCTTACATCAGCAAAGGCGTGAAACCAAAAGTGGCCGTATTGCGTGAACAAGGCGTAAATAGCCACGTTGAAATGGCAGCGGCTTTTGACCGTGCAGGCTTTGCAGCGATTGATGTTCACATGAGTGATTTAATGACTGGTCGTTACAACTTAAACGACTTCAACGCGATGGTGGCCTGTGGTGGCTTCTCTTACGGTGACGTATTAGGCGCAGGTGGAGGCTGGGCAAAATCCATTTTATTTAACCCACAATTACGCGATCAATTCAGCCAATTCTTCGCTAATGAAAGCACCCTTTCATTAGGCGTATGTAACGGTTGTCAATTTATCTCCACCCTTGCGGAAATCATTCCTGGTGCAGAAAAGTGGCCACGTTTCGTG
>CBCSVJ010000177.1:0-3378 GCA_965143545.1 uncultured Haemophilus sp.
TGAACAAATCTTGAAAGAGAAATTCCCGCATTTAAGTATTTGCCGTTCTCATGCAAATTTCCTTGAAGTGATGCACAAATCCGCGACAAAAGGTAATGCAGTACGTTTTCTCGAAGATTACTTCCATGTGAAGATGGAGGAATGTGTTGCTTTCGGTGATAACTTTAACGATTTAGATATGTTAGAAAGCGTGGGATTAGGTGTGGCAATGGGCAATGCACCGGATGAAATTAAACAGGCCGCTAATCGTGTCACTGCTTCGCATAATGATGATGGAATTGCATTGATATTGAATGAGATTTTTCCTGAATAAATAAAAAGGCGCTTTCTAGTTAAAAGAACGCGCCTTATTTTTATTTTCCTAAATTCAGCACTTTAACGAGTGCAGTAAAAAATTTGTCATTTTCTTGTGGTAAGCCAATACTGATACGTAAGTGATTTGGCATGCCATAACCTGCAATTGGGCGAACAATGACGCCTTCACGTAATAATGCATCATAAATTGGTGCGGCAGGCTGTTTAAAATCAATGGTAATAAAGTTACCTTTAGACGGAATAAAGTCTAAGCCATATTGTTGACAGAAGGCTTCATAACGTTTCATTTCTTGGCGATTGTTCTCCGCCACTTTTTCGACAAAGGCATCATCGTTCATCACCGCAATCGCACTGGTTAAAGCAAGGCTATTACAGTTAAACGGTTGACGAACACGGTTTAATAAGTCTGCGATTTCAGGATTAGAGACTGCGTAACCAATGCGTAAACCCGCCAATCCATAAGCTTTTGATAGAGAGCGAGAAACGATAAGGTTTGGGTATTTTTCCAGTAACGCAAAAGAATTAACCCGTTCGCTTGGATGGGTAAATTCAGTATAAGCTTCATCTAATACCACAATCACATTTTCAGGTACTTTTGCCAAGAAAGCATCCAATTCTGCTTCCGTTAAGAAATTCCCCGTTGGATTGTTTGGATTGGCAATAAAAATCAGCTTGGTTTTATCTGAAAGTGCGGTCAAAAATCCATTTAAATCGTGTCCCCAATCTTTAGCAGGAATTTCTTTTGCGACAGCGTTAATGGCTTTGGTCACTAAAGGGTAAACAATAAAGGCGTATTGTGAATAAATCACTTCATCATGCTCACCCGCAAAGGTATGAGCAAAGAGCTCTAATAAATCGTTAGAACCATTGCCAAGGGTGATTTGGTTTGGTTGCACACCAAATTTTTTTGCAATAGCCGCTTTAAGTTCAAAACCATTCGCATCAGGGTAGCGCGTTAAATGATCAAGTTGGGCTTGAATGGCTTTTTTCGCAATTTCAGGAAAACCGAAAGGGTTTTCATTTGAGGCAAGTTTAACGATATTAGTAATGCCTAATTCACGCTCAAGTTCTTCGATTGGTTTTCCAGCTTGGTAAGGTGAAAGAGATTTTACGCCTTGATTGGCAACATTGATGTATTGCATATGCTTTCCTTATAAAGACGAGCGGGCCTTTCAGCCCGCACGTTGAGTTTAATTAATCAGATAATTAGCTGTTTTCAGCTTCAAATTTTTTCATGAATTCAATAAGCGCTTGTACACCTTCTAATGGCATCGCGTTATAGATAGATGCACGCATACCACCTAACACTTTATGACCTTTTAAGGCTTGAAGACCTGCAGCTGTCGATTCTGTAACAAATTTAGCATCAAGTTCAGGATTGCCTGTCACAAATGTGACATTCATGGTTGAACGGTTTTCTTTAGCCACTACGTTACGATAGAGTTTGCTACTATCAATGTAGTCATAAAGGGTTTGTGCTTTCACGGCGTTACGTTTTGCAATTTCTTTTAAGCCGCCAATTGCTTGAATGTGTTTGAAGACCAATGAACAGAGATACCACGCAAAGGTTGGCGGGGTATTGATCATGGAGTCGGCATCACGCTGTGTGGCGTAATTCCAAATTGATGGTGTCGCTTGGCGAGCATAACCAATTAAATCATCGCGAATAATCACAAGTGTAATCCCTGCTGGACCAAGATTTTTTTGTGCACCCGCGTAAATGACACCAAATTTGCTAATATCAATTTCGCGAGAGAGCACATTAGATGACATATCGGCTACAAGTACCGCATTGCCCACATTCGGTACACCAAAAATTTCAACACCACTGATAGTTTCATTTGGGCAATAGTGAACGTAATCGTATTGTTCCGCAATATCACTGAAATCAAGGTTGGTAATGCGTGTGTGCTCACCATTTTCCACAATGGTAATTTCATCAATTTCAGCAAAGTTACGCGCTTCTTTCGCTGCAGTTGCAGACCAGTGACCGCTATTTAAGTAAAGTGCTTTGCCTTTCTCACCAATTAAGTTCATCGGTAAGGCTGCAAATTGACCACGTGCGCCACCTTGTAGGAATAACACGCGATAATTATCTGGAATGTTATACACTTCACGCAGATCTTTTTCTGCTTGGGTAATCAATTCCATAAAATATTTGCCACGGTGGCTGACTTCCATCACAGATACACCTTGACCAAGCCAGTTAGTTAGCTCAGCTTGTGCTTTGTGTAGTACCTCAGGGAAAATCATGGCTGGACCAGCACTAAAATTAAAGACTTTTGACATTGTGTTTCCTTATTTTATTTTGAATAGATTCTTCATTTTTACCACTACCGAATAGGATAATCAACTAAATCAAACAGTTTTTTGATCTAATCCATCAATTTAAATTTAAGCTTTTGACGGGGACGAAAAAAAAGGCTACATTACCCGAAGTTTATTTTTAACTTTGAGAGAGTCGATCATGGGAAATGTAAATAAGTCCTTCCAAGAAGTATTAGAGTATGTGCGTTTATATCGTTTAAAAAATAAACTTAAGCGTGACATTGAAGACAACAACCGCAAAATTCGTGATAACCAAAAACGTGTCTTATTATTAGATAACTTAAATCAATATATCCGTGACGATATGAGCATTGAAGATGTTCGTGCAATTATCGAAAATATGCGTGATGACTATGAAGGCCGTGTAGATGATTACAACATTCGCAATGCGGAACTTTCTACTCAACGCCGTGAAACGAGCAATAAGATGAAAGAACAGAAAAAAGCACACGCGAAATTAGTGCAAGACACGAATAAAATCACGTTATAAAATCCTAAAAGAAATGACCGCACTTTGTTGAAGTGCGGTCATTTTTTATGGTGTTTTTAGGATGAACTATAAGTGATTAAACATCATAAGTGCCCATCACCACAGCTTGATCCAGAATGTGCCCTTGCATCGCAAAATGTAGATCATTAAAACGGAATCCCGGTATAAGGTTAAGTTTGGTATCGAGCGCATATACAATAAGCTAGTAAAGATGCAAGCAGTTTGGTGGTGCCATACCACCATAG
>CBCSVJ010000178.1:0-3346 GCA_965143545.1 uncultured Haemophilus sp.
TCTTAAATTTGAGATCTTCTATTTCTTAGGACGAATATCGATGGCAGGGTCTGCATCTTTACGATATTTTTCTTCAATCATTTTTTTCAGTCCATAGTCATCTTTGTCAGCTTGTTCAGAGAATAAATCTTCCTCTAATGTGAGCTTCGGATTTTTAATCCCTATCCAATTAGCGATGCCTTCTAAGAAATTCAAACCAGATTTAAAGGCTTTGTATTCTTTACGTGCCGTATCATCAGATGAAATCTTAAAGAGCGGAATATTATGATGTAATTGGCTGTGACAGTTTTGATTAAACAAGGTTACACCATGTTTATCATCTTCTTGGTGACATAAACCATGATCGGAGAAATAAATCATTGAGAAAGTGCGGTGCGTTTTTTGCTCGTTTTCTTTGAGGGTTTCATACACTTTCTTAATAAAATCATCGGTTTTCTTAATGGATGAAATATAGCAATTCAAGTACTCGTTCTTTTTCTCAATGTCATTATCATTGAAAATTTTCGGATAATCTTCAACACGATCGCAAGCAAGAGGATGTGAACCATAAATGTGTAACACGATAAAGCGTTTACCTTGTGTTGGATCTTCTAAAACTTGGGCAAATTTAGGAATTAAATCAAAATCGCTGTAGTTTGTAGAATTAAAGCTACCGCCTTTTTTCAAAAAAATGGTTTCATCAGATTTTGATGCAAGCGAAGCAACCGGCGTGTCATATTCACCTAAGAAACCTTGATTAGACAACCAATAGGTTTTTACGCCCGCGGACTTAATCAGATCCACTAAGCTTAAATCATAGTTAGGTTCCCATTTTTCTTTGTCAGGTAAAGTCAGCATTAAGCGTAATGAGGCGACTGTGTTTGAGCCAGCAGATGTCATCCCATCAATGAGAGTACCATTTGTTGATGACATAAATGGTGTGTCATTAACAGGATAGCCATAAGCATGTAAGTAGTCTTTTCGCGCACTTTCACCCAAAATAATCACATAATCTTGGTATTTAGAATTTTCTAATGTGGATTGTCCCCAGTTGCTTTCTTGTGACATTTTTTTCAATTTTTGCCATTCATCAACGATTTTAACAGTGGAATCAATGGTTTCTTTTAATGGCGCAGCAATCGGTAAGTTATAACCAATTAACAGGGTAGCCAAAGCGATAAATGTTTTATTGCGATAAAATTTCACACCAAATTTGACCGCACTTTTATAATGTAAAAAGACTAATAGTGGAATAGCCAATGCGGCTAAATAGCTACTTACTGGAATTTGTAATAGAAACTCTTTAGTTTCCAACATATCTGTCGCAAGAACCGAAGCAATATATTGATAGCTTGGAGCACCAAAATTTAAGCCTGTTGGTGTATAAAATGCATGCAAGCAAACTAAGGGCAATAAAATAAAATAGAAGGATTTTCGGCTACTGCTTAATAAAATAATGAAAAGGGCTGTGAGTAAAATCAAATTAATAGATGGCTCTGGAAACATCCCTGAGCCTCGTAAAATCAGGTAACCTGCAAGAATGGCACAAGCCAAAGAAAAAAGTGCGGTTAAAATTTGTGAGGTTTTTGATATCTTCATAAAGTTTGCCTATAAAATCAAAAGTGCACCATTTTATCGCACTTTTCTGACCAATTTCCATTTTTAACTTTTTCACTCTTTTGCTAAAATAAGCCAATTTTTGTAACCGACAAAGGAAAAAACAATGAGCCAACCAATTTACAAACGAATCTTATTGAAATTAAGTGGTGAAGCATTACAAGGTGATGAGGGCTTCGGTATCGATCCTTCTATCCTCGATCGTATGGCTTTAGAGATTAAAGAATTAATTGAAATGGGCGTGGAAGTTGGTGTTGTGCTCGGCGGTGGTAACTTATTCCGTGGCGCAAAATTAGCTAAAGCAGGGATGAATCGTGTGGTGGGCGACCACATGGGGATGCTTGCAACCGTGATGAATGGTTTGGCAATGCGTGATGCACTTCATCGTGCAGATGTGAATGCGAAGTTAATGTCTGCATTCCAATTAAATGGGATTTGCGATACCTATAACTGGTCTGAAGCAATTAAAATGTTACGTGAAAAACGCGTGGTGATTTTCTCAGCCGGTACGGGTAGCCCATTCTTTACAACAGACTCAGCAGCTTGTTTACGTGGTATTGAAATTGAAGCGGATATCGTATTAAAAGCGACTAAAGTAGATGGCGTATATAACTGTGATCCTGCTAAAAATCCTGATGCCGTGTTATATCGTAATTTATCTTATGCAGAAGTAATCGAAAAAGAGTTACAAGTAATGGATTTAGCTGCGTTTACACTTGCTCGTGACCACGGTATGCCAATTCGTGTATTTAATATGTGCAAACCAGGTGCATTGCGCCAAGTGGTGCTAGGTACAGAAGAAGGCACAACGATTTGTTAATTTTTTAAAGAATAAAATGGCGAGAGACTATCTCGCCTTTTTTATGAATAAATTTATTCAAAACTCCCTAAAAATCCAGTAAAATCACTGTGTTTTATCTTTATTTATTTAAAAGGACAGATGAATGATTAATGAAATTAAACAAGATGCTGAAGCTCGTATGGAAAAAAGTCTCGAAGCGTTGCGTGGGCATATTGCAAAAATCCGTACAGGTCGTGCTCAACCTAGCTTATTAGACGCGATCCAAGTGGAATACTATGGTGCAGCGACACCACTTCGTCAATTAGCTAACGTTGTTGCAGAAGATGCGCGTACTTTAGCGGTAACAGTATTTGACCGTTCTTTAATCAGTGCAGTAGAAAAAGCGATTTTAACTTCTGATTTAGGTTTAAACCCATCTTCAGCAGGCACAACAATTCGCGTACCTCTTCCTCCATTAACTGAAGAACGTCGTCGTGATTTAATCAAAATCGTAAAAAGCGAAGGTGAACAAGGTAAAGTCGCGATTCGTAACGCACGTCGTGATGCAAATGATAAAATCAAAGCATTATTAAAAGACAAAGAAATCAGCGAAAACGATCAACACAAAGCAGAAGAAATCATTCAAAAAGTGACTGATAGCTATATCAAAAAAGTGGATGAGATCTTAGCTGATAAAGAAAAAGAATTAATGGATTTCTAATTGTCGAACCATGTTTTGGGGCAGACCAAGTGTCTGCCCTTGTTCTATTCTGATGAAGAAATAAAAGCACAAAGTGCGGTCGAAATTTTATGCAAAAACAAAATCTTGTTATTTTAGGATCAACAGGTTCTATTGGTCATAGCACCCTTTCAGTTATCGAACATAATCCCGACAAATACCATGCCTTTGCGTTAGTGGGGGGCAAAAATGTTGAGACAATGTTTGAACAATGCGTGAAATTTCAACCG
>CBCSVJ010000179.1:0-3342 GCA_965143545.1 uncultured Haemophilus sp.
GTTGAGTAATGAAATCTAACGCTGGTTGTGCTTCAACTGATTTTTCTTCCACGACAATACCTGTTGCCGGGGTAATTACACCTTTTTTCGTTTTTTCTTGCTCAAGTAATTCATCCACCGATAAGAAATTGCTTTCTTTCGCTGCATTCACAGCAGAATAATCGATGCATACTTTACCGCTTGCTAATTCAGGTGAAGCAACTGCCGCAAATAATGGCATTGGTGACTTCACTTCATTACGGCGGCGGCGTTGATTATTCGATGTACGTAAATGACGTGGAGTACGACGCTGACGTTCTTGACGTGGTTTATCTTCAGCATTATCTGCTACATTATTTTCAACCACTTGATTTTGAACAGTCTCAACAACTGGCACTTCAACTGCTTCAGTAACATTTTCAGTTACATCATTTGGATTGTCATCAATACGAACACGTTTACGTAAATCACGACGTTGACGACGCTCTGCTACTGGTTTTTCTGCTTTTTCTTCTTGACGATTATCATCAGAAACATTAGCAAAATTAACCGCACTTTCAGATGTCACTTCTTCATTCGCGTTACGACGATTGCGACGATTATTCACACGCTCGCGAGTTGGACGCGCATTTTCTTCATCTGTATTTTTCGCATTATCGTTGTTTTCGTTATTGCGAGAACGACGAGTATTACGACGTTCTTGATTACGACGATTATTACGGTTGTTGTTACGATTATTGCGGTTGTTTTGGTTTTTCTCTTCTTCTTTTGGTTCAGAAGCAAATAAGCCTTTAATTGCGGCAACAATTTTAGCAAACAATGACGGTTCTTCCGATTTACGCTCAACTGGTGCTGGTGCAGCCGTTGGGATCGATAGAGATACTGCTGCACTTTCCATCACTTGCTCAGAGGTCACTGCTGCCGTTTCGATATTGCGAGAAACAAGAGACTCTTCTGGTACAAATGTATCGTCTTGTGCATCATGGAATTTCGTTAAGTTATAGCTTAATTCATTTAGCTCTTCGCCTTCACGAACACGGAATACGCTGAAATGTGGCGTTTCCATTGCTTCATTTGGCACCACGATAATATCTACATCATGGCGTTTTTCGATGCTATGAACGGCTTTACGTTTTTCGTTAAGTAAGTAAGACGCAATTTGTACAGGCACGATAGTGTGTACTTGTTTGGTATTTTCTTTTAACGCTTCTTCTTCGATTAAACGTAAGATTGAAAGTGATAAACTTTCGTTATCACGCACTTTACCCGTACCTTGACAGCGTGGGCAAACATGGTGAGAAGACTCACCTAATGACGGGCTTAAACGCTGACGTGACATTTCCAACAAGCCGAAGCGAGAAATACGGCTGATTTGAATACGCGCACGGTCTTGACGTACCGCATCACGAATACGGTTTTCAACTTCACGTTGGTGACGAACAGGTGTCATATCAATGAAATCGATAACCACTAACCCACCTAAGTCACGTAAACGTAATTGACGAGCAATTTCATCTGCCGCTTCAAGGTTGGTATTTAATGCGGTTTCTTCAATGTCACCACCACGAGTTGAACGCGCCGAGTTGATATCGATCGCCGTTAACGCTTCTGTCACATCAATGACAATTGAACCGCCAGAAGGTAAACGCACTTCACGTTGGAAGGCTGATTCAATTTGTGACTCAATTTGATAGTGGCTAAATAACGGCACTTCACCTTGATACAGTTTCACACGATTGATGAAATCTGGACGTACAAGTTTGATATGAGCTTTTGCTTTTTCAAATACTTTCGGGCTATCAATTAAAATCTCACCGATATCACGACGCAAATAATCACGGATCGCACGAACGATCACATCACTTTCTTGGTGAATTAAGAACGGTGCCGGACGGCTTTGTGAAGCTTGTTTGATCGCTTCCCAATGATGTAAAAGTACTTTCAAGTCCCATTGTAATTCTTCTGGTGATTTACCTACACCTGCAGTACGCACGATAAGACCAACGCCTTCTGGTACATCTAAAGAACTCAATGCTTCTTTTAATTCGATACGTTCATCACCTTCAATACGGCGAGAGATACCACCTGCACGAGGATTGTTTGGCATAATCACCAAATAACTACCGGCAAGGGAAACAAAAGTGGTTAAGGCTGCGCCTTTATTGCCGCGTTCTTCCTTGTTCACCTGAACGATCACTTCTTGACCTTCAGTCAAAATATCACGGATATTTGGACGACCTTGGAACACATAATCAGCAGGGAAATACTCGCGGGCAATTTCTTTTAAAGGAAGGAAGCCATGGCGCTCTGCACCATAATCCACAAAGGCAGCTTCTAAACTCGGCTCTACGCGAGTGATTTTCCCTTTGTAAATATTCGCTTTTTTCTGTTCATGACCCGGACTTTCAATATCCAAGTCGAATAAACGCTGGCCATCGACCAACGCAACGCGCAACTCTTCTTTTTGAGTCGCATTGATTAACATTCTTTTCATTGTCAATTTCTCGTTTTGAATTATCTAAAATACCTTAAAAATTAACCGCACTTTACAGATTTACTGACCTTAGCCATCGACCTCGTGTTTCTCGCGAACAGTCAATCTCACGACTGTGTGTTGCTGGGTGCATTGATAGCATACTCAATTGTTATCTAAGACAATTTTCGTAAAACAATGCGGTGTGTTAATTACGCATTGCAAGGAAGCGTTAATCTTCAAGAAAAATATGTTGATTATCAATGTCTTATGCCATTCGCTGCATTGAGTTTTGACCAACATACAAAATTACTTTCTAAATGCCAAATTTGAGGCGCAGAAAGACGCTCTATTATCCACATTCGGGGCTAAATTAGCAAGGCATTCTTGCTATTATCACCAGGGATAATGTGATATGATTCAGCCCAATTTTTAAAGGACAGATTCAATGACTGAAAAACAAGAAAAAATCATCAATCAATCCGTCAAAATGCTCACGATTTCTGAAGATGAAGCAGGGCAACGCATTGATAATTATTTATTGGCAAAATTGAAAGGTGTGCCAAAAAGTTTGATTTATCGCATTCTGCGTAAAGGCGAAGTACGTGTGAACAAAGGGCGAATCAAACCTGAATATAAATTACAAAATAGTGATGTGGTGCGTGTACCACCAGTTCGTGTTTCTGAAAAAAATACTGCCCCAATTTCTAAAAACTTGAATAAAGTCGCCTCCCTTGAAAGCCATATTCTTTTTGAAGATGACTGTTTATTAGTATTGAACAAACCTTCCGGCATAGCGGTTCATGGCGGGAGCGGCTTGAATTTTGGTGTGATTGAGGCATTGCGTGCATTACGTCCTGAAGCCCGCTTTTTAGAATTGGTTCACCGTT
>CBCSVJ010000180.1:0-3333 GCA_965143545.1 uncultured Haemophilus sp.
CATTTGATGATGCCAAAGCACAAGGCTATGCGGGCTTTCCGGCGTTATTGTTAGATGACGACCGTGTTATTTTGGATGAATCCAAATTAAAAGAGATTTTCTAAAGTAATGAAGAAGGTCAGTTTTTTACAATTTTTATTTAAAATTGGCGATGATTATTTAATGTTTTTGCGAAATTTAACACCCGCTGTGTTGTTTTTATCACTCGCATTATTTATGTATTCTGAGCTGAATTGGACACATTGGGCGTGGAGTAATGTGCTCGTACTGTTTTTAAGTTTGGCTTCAGGGTTTATTGCACTCAGTGTCATGGCAATAAATACCGTCGCTTTTGTACGCAAGATGCTGAAAACCTTAAGAACACTAAGCGGAGAGAGCGAACTTGATGAAAATATTGGTACGCTCGCATTATTTAAAATACTTTGGATTGAAAGTAGCAGCAAACAATTAATCTTTTTCGCCGTGGTGAATATTGTTGCTGTATTTATGGTGCTCGTTTACGGCACTAAATATGCATTGAATTTTTATAGCTCGATTTCAACATTAAATAATTAGGTCTTAAGGGTACATAATAGAAAGTTAGGTTAAGTCTCGAATATGAAAAAAACAGTCCTAAAATTTACCGCACTTTTGCTTGGCTCTGCTTTAGTAAGTAGCGTGTTGGCAACAGAAAATGGCTCAAATTCCTCAAGTTCTGATTATGAATTAGAGAAAGTATTGATTTTTAGCCGACATGGATTGCGTTCACCAGTGGAAAAAGATCCGCAGGAAATGGCGAAATACTCTCCTTATGAATGGGCTAAATGGGATGTGCCATCAGGCTATCTCACGGCAAAAGGGACAGTGCTAGAAACCTATTTTGGACAGTATTTAGGTCAGTGGCTTGCGGATAAAGGGTTATTAACAACAGAACGTTGTGCATCAGGCGAAGGTATTTTCGCTTATGCAAATGGTGTTCAACGCACCATTGCAACAGGTCAGGCGATTGTTTCTGGTGCATTTGCAGGTTGTAATGTTCAACTGCAACATCATGGTAAAATTGGTTCAGAAAAAGATCCAATTTTTAATACACAGGCGCATAATCCAAGTAAAGCCTTGATTGAATCGGCAAAAAATAATGTTGATTTAACCGCTTTACAGCAAAAATTAGCGCCAAATTATGCGCTATTGAGTGAAATCATCGATTACAAAAACTCACCAAACTGCTTGAAAAAAGGCGAATGTGATTTAGGCGGAAAAGTCGGTGAATACAGTATTAAAGACGGTAAGTCGGTCAAGATTACTGGCTCTATCAGCACAGGAAAGAAAATTGTCAGTGCATTATTGCTCGCGCATTATGTAGGTAAGCCTGATTCAGAAATCGCAAACGGTCGTGTGGATAGCCAAGAAAAATGGCGCGCAATTAACGAAATTAAAAACGAATATTACCGCACGTTATTTAAAAACAACGAAGCGTTGGCACAAAATGCCTCATATCCGTTATTGGCATTTATTCAGCAACAGCTAAATAGTGAGAACAAAATTAACTTATTGGTTGGACACGATTCTAATATCGTCGCTCTGCTTGCTGCACTAGGCGTTGAGCCTTATGAGTTGGATGATTCATTGGAAAATATCCCAATCGGTGGCAAGTTGCTATTTGAAGTGTGGAAGCACAAACCCAGTGGTAAGCTCAAATTTAAGTTAGATTATGTGTATCAAACTACTGAACAGCTGATTAACATCACGCCATTAAGTTTAGCGACACCACCAAAACAAACGGCATTAACGCTTGAGGCTTGTACAAAAGACGAAGATGGTTTCTGTGATTATGAGCAGTTTCAAAAGGTGTTGAGTGAAGGGATTGAAAATGGCAAGCTATCAGGGAGTAAATAATTCTGATATTCATATCGCGGAATAGACGGTGCTGCCAAGTAAAGAAGTATTAGAACAGCGATTGCATTCGCGGTGGAAAGGGCGAGAGAACGATTTTTTATAAAGGAATAATTATGTCTAATAATTTATATTGGTCTGTCTATCAGAATTTAGAAAAAGAACTGATTGAATTAACTAATCATATTCATGTTGATGATAAACAATTAAATGTTTATTCCTTGAAGTTTGCTGAACTATTGATAAGAGCTTCTTTTGAGTTTGAGTCATTAGCAAAAGAGTTATATATAAATAATGGTGGACCAAAAGCAGATGATAATAATCTGTTTTTTGATACTGATTGTATGAACCACTTGAATTCTTTATGGAAATTGGAATCAAAAAAAGTACAAGTTGTTTCCAATAATTTTTATTTTAATAATGATGAAAATAAACTTCTTTCTCCTCTCAAGAAAGCTCATAAACGAGGCTCTAGTTCTGAAAAGTGGTTGCAAGCATATCAAGCAATAAAACACAACAGAAGAACCTCTCTAGAAAGAGCAAATATAAAACATCTTATTTCATCAATGGCTGGGCTTTATATTCTAAATTTATATTATAAGGCTGAATTCTTTGAACTTGGTAAAGATTATAATGGTTTAAATTTCCAGGCCAATTGTGGTTCTAGTATTTTTTCAGTATTTATTCATCCTAACATAGGAGTTCAACTTAGAAGTAATTCAGGTTATCCTAAAAATAATAATTTTGATGAGTGTATATATTTAGTTGTTCCTTCTACTGAAACTATAGAGCCTCTAAAGAATATTTTGTCTGAGATAGAGAAAAATGTAAAAGAAGAGCTAACTCCAGAGAAAATACTTACTAAGTTAAGTGGTATTATTGGTGAAAGTATTAGTGTTCAAGATCCTGAAAATCCTGTTGAACTTAATGAGCTAATAGTAAAAGCTGCAAAGTTGCAAGAGGAAGAACTATTTGAAAAGAATTTAAATGAACAAAATTATAGTTTAAGAAATGCTTATGAAAAAGTTCAATTTCAAGGGGTCCTAAATAGAAATCAATTCTAATTAATAAATGTTTAATATATTAAATTTGCCTTATTTGAGATAAACAAAATGACAACCCAAAACTTCCTAGTAGAAATCGGCACGGAAGAGCTGCCACCAAAAGCTCTCAAAACATTAGCGACCTCTTTTGCGGATAACGTTGAAGCGGAATTAAACCAAGCAGGCTTATCATTCGACAAAATCGAATGGTTTGCAGCGCCGCGTCGTTTAGCGGTGAAAGTGTTGAACTTAGCAACACAACAGCCAAGCAAAGAAATCGAAAAACGTGGTCCGGCAGTGTCAGTTGCCTTTGATGCGGAAGGTAAACCAACTAAAGCGGCAGAAGGCTGGGCGCGTGGTTGTGGAATTACCGTTGATCAAGCAGAACGTATTGCGACCGATAAAGGTGAATGGTTAG
>CBCSVJ010000181.1:0-3332 GCA_965143545.1 uncultured Haemophilus sp.
AACGAAAAAAACTGATAAAATCCTGCCCACATCGTTTGTGTGAGCCAATAGAAAGCGCATTTTTTAAATAACGATGCTTACTTTCGGTTGTGTCTCACCGAAATCAACACAAATTATTCATTGACAAAAGTATAAAAAATCGGCATATTCTACGCCCTTATTTTGTCATAATCATCTAACAGAAATTTTAGGAGTTTGACCTTGGCTAATATCAAGTCAGCAAAAAAACGCGCGGTTCAATCTGAAAAACGCCGCCAACACAACGCAAGCCAACGCTCTATGATGCGTACTTACATCAAAAAAGTATATGCTCAAGTAGCAGCAGGTGAAAAAGCAGCAGCTGAAGCAGCATTCGTTGAAATGCAAAAAGTTGTTGACCGTATGGCTTCTAAAGGCTTAATCCACGCTAACAAAGCAGCAAACCACAAAGCTAAATTAGCTGCTCAAATCAAAAAATTAGCGTAATTAAAGCACTAAAACAGCTTAAAAATAAAACCGCACTTTGGTGCGGTTTTTGTTTGCCTTAAACCGTCCTGCCAGAAACGCCCCATAACGAGCTTGCATTCCCCCCTTTAACCTGTAAACTACCCCACAACTTAAAAATTAATCATAAAATAAACGATAAATGACCAAAAAATCTTTTAAAAAATCGGATCCGAATTATCAAAAAGAATTAGCCAAATACGGTAATCCGATCCCAAGCAGAGACTATATTCTGCAAATTATTCGTGAAAATAATGCCCCGATGAGTCGGGAAGAAATTCTGACCGCACTTTCAATTAAAAGTGACGAACAACAAGAAGCCATGCGCCGCCGCTTACGCGCCATGGAGAATGATGGACAATTAGTTTTCACTAAACGTAAACGCTATGCCTTGCCTGAAAAATTAGATTTATTCAAAGGCATGGTTATTGGCCATCGCGAAGGCTATGGCTTTTTACAAGTCGAAGGCAAAAAAGAAGATCTCTTTATTCCTAATCACCAAATGCAACGTGTAATGCATGGTGATTTTGTATTAGCACAGCCTGCAGGCTTAGATCGCCGTGGTCGTCGTGAAGTCCGTATTGTTCGCGTACTTGAAAGCCGCAAAAAACAAATTGTCGGCCGTTTCTTCTTAGAAAATGGCTTTAGCTATGTTGTGCCTGATGACAGCCGTATCGGACGAGATATTTAAGTCCCTAATGAACACCGCAATGGTGCCCGAATGGGACAAGTTGTCGTGGTTGAATTGCAAGAACGATCTGCATCCTTTACTCAACCTGTTGGCATCATCACCGAAATTCTGGGTGACAATATGGCAAAAGGGATGGAAGTGGAGATTGCTCTTCGTAATCATGACATTCCTCACCAATTCCCAAGTGCGGTCGAAAAATACGTTAAAAAATTCACGGAAGAAGTGCCTGAAGAAGCAAAAAAAGGTCGTGTGGATTTACGCAATCTGCCACTTGTTACCATTGATGGCGAAGATGCACGCGATTTTGATGATGCCGTATATTGCGAAAAAAGCGGTAAAGGCTGGAAACTTTGGGTGGCAATTGCCGATGTCAGCTACTATGTGCGTTTACGTTCCGCATTAGACTCGGAAGCTTATAACCGAGGTAACTCCGTTTACTTTCCAAATCGTGTTGTGCCAATGCTGCCTGAGATTTTATCGAACGGATTGTGTTCACTAAATCCACAAGTTGATCGCTTGTGTATGGTGTGTGAAATGCACATTTCTGCAAAAGGTAAACTTATGGACTACCGTTTTTATGAAGCGGTAATGAATTCTCATGCACGCTTAACCTATACGAAAGTCGCCGCAATTTTAGATGGCGATGAGGAACTCCGCACGCGTTATCAAGGGCTAGTGCCACATTTAGAAGAATTGCATCATCTCTATCAAGCATTACTCAAGGCCCGTAAACAACGTGGCGCTATCGATTTTGAAACTATTGAAACCAAATTTATTTTCAATGCCATGGGACGAATTGATCGCATTGAACCTGTTGTGCGAAATGATGCTCACAAAATCATTGAAGAATGCATGATTCTTGCGAATATTGCAGCGGCAAACTTTATGGAAAAACATAAAGAGCCTGCACTCTATCGTATTCATGCTGCTCCGAGTGAAGAGAAACTGACGTCTTTCCGTGCATTCTTAAGTGAATGTGGTTTAAGCCTTGAAGGTGGCATGAAACCGACCACGAAAGATTATGCGAAATTGTTAGAACAAGTGAAAGATCGTCCGGATCACGAACTCATTCAAACCATGTTGCTCCGTTCATTAAGCCAAGCGGTTTATCATGCGGATAATATCGGCCACTTTGGTTTGGCGTTAGAGGAATATGCACACTTTACTTCCCCGATTCGTCGTTATCCAGATTTAACTCTTCACCGTGGAATTAAGTATTTATTAGCAAAAGAAAAAGGCGCTAAACGTAAAACGACGGATACTGGCGGCTATCACTATTCCTTTGATGAAATGGATTTATTAGGTGATCACTGCTCGATGACCGAACGCCGTGCTGATGATGCCACTCGCGAAGTAGCAGATTGGCTGAAATGTGAATATATGCAAGATCACGTGGGCGCTGAATTTAGCGGAGTGATCTCATCTGTAACGGGCTTTGGCTTATTCGTTCGTTTAGATGATTTATTCATTGACGGTTTAGTCCATATTTCTACTTTAGATAACGACTACTATCAATTTGATGCGGCAAAACAACGTTTGATCGGTGAAAATAGTGGTATGATTTATCGCCTTGGCGATAAAGTCAAAATTCGCGTGGTCGCCGTTCATTTAGAACAAAAAATGGTAGATTTCAGTTTAGTCGAAAGTGCCAGAAAACCACGTCGAGTGGGAAAAACAGCGAAACAAAAAGCGAAAAAAGTCTTTAAAGAACTGCCACCTAAAGCGTCAAAAAAACGTAAAAGTGCGGTTAAAAATAAAGATGTTTCGAAGAAACCGACTAGAAAACGGAAGAAATAATATTTTTACCCAATCTCCCCTTCCCCCTCTTTGCTAAAGAGGGAGGATAATGACAAAAAAGAATAAATAAGAGAACACTATGTCAGAAAATATCTATGGTATCCATGCTGTAAACAGCATTTTAGCAAATAGCCCTGAACGTTTAATTGAAGTTTTTGTGCTGAAAGGCCGTGAAGATAAACGCCTGCAACCCTTACTCAATGAGCTCTATGGTTTAGGCATTGCGGTGCAATTTGTAAACCGCCAAACATTAGATAAAAAATCCAACGGTGAAGTCCATCAAGGTGTGATTGCGCGTGTGCAAGAAGCCAAAGAGCTAAATGAACATGATTTGGATGAACTTCTTACTCGTAAGCAAAAT
>CBCSVJ010000182.1:0-3324 GCA_965143545.1 uncultured Haemophilus sp.
ATTAACAAGATTTAAATCCGGCAAAATTTGGGATTTTAAAGGTGGTATTCATCCTCCTGAAATGAAATCTCAATCAAACCAATCCCCTATTCAGCAATCAGAACTTGCTCATAATTTTTACGTGCCGATTAAACAACATGCCGGCACAGCGGGAAATGTATTAGTTAAAGAAGGCGATTATGTGCTTAAAGGCCAACCTTTAACACAAGGTGATGGCTTAAGAACCCTGCCTGTTCACGCGCCAACTTCTGGTACCGTAAAATTTATCGGAAAACATGTTGCACCCCATCCTTCTGGTTTAACCGAGGACATGATTCATATTCAAGCGGATGGCTTGGATAAATGGCGTGAGCAATTTCCACTTGAAGAATTTTTTACACAACCTGTCGAACAACTCATTGATCGTATTTATCAAGCAGGGGTTGCAGGCTTAGGTGGTGCGGTATTCCCAACTGCAGCGAAAATCCAATCGGCTGAAAAGAAGGTTAAACTCTTAATTATTAACGGCGCAGAATGCGAACCTTATATTACCTGTGATGACCGCTTAATGCGTGATTACACGGATGAAATGATCGAAGGGATTCGCATCTTACGTTATATCTTACGGCCTGAAAAAGTGGTGATTGCGGTTGAAGACAATAAACCTGAAGCGATTCAAGCTATTCAACAATCGCTGCATGGTGCAAATGACATTGAATTGCGCGTTATTCCGACTAAATATCCATCCGGTGCAGCCAAACAACTGATTTATTTGCTTACCGGCATGGAAGTGCCAAGTGGCGGGCGTTCTTACGATATTGGCGTATTAATGCATAATGTCGGCACGGCTTTTGCGGTGAAAAGAGCAGTCATTAATGATGAGCCTTTAATTGAGCGTGTCGTTACGCTTACGGGTGATAAAATTTCAGAGAAAGGCAACTACTGGGTTCGCTTAGGCACACCAGTTGATCACTTATTAGCACAAGTTGGCTATCAATATGATGAACGCTTCCCTGTTTTTGCAGGCGGACCAATGATGGGATTGCAACTTTCAGATCTAAATGCTCCCGTCACCAAATTAATTAACTGTCTATTAGCACCTGATCATTTTGAATATGGTGAACCCGAACCGGAACAATCTTGTATCCGCTGCTCTGCTTGCTCTGATGCTTGCCCTGTCAATTTAATGCCACAGCAACTTTATTGGTATGCTCGCAGTGAGGATCACCAAAAATCAGAAGAATATTGCTTAAAAGATTGTATTGAATGTGGCGTGTGTGCTTATGTTTGTCCAAGCCATATTCCGCTTATTCAATATTTCCGACAAGAAAAAGCCAAGATTTGGGAAATTAAAGAAAAAGCGAAAAAAGCCGAAGAGGCTAAAATCCGTTTTGAAGCAAAACAAGCTCGAATGGAACGTGAAGAGCAAGAACGTAAAGCGCGTTCACAACGTGCGGCAGAAGCTCGTCGAGAAGAACTTGCAAAACAAAAAGGTGAAGACCCAGTTAAAGCAGCGTTAGAACGCTTGAAAGCAAAACAAGCGGGTTCAGCAGCAAATAAAGAAACGAAAACTATCGTATCTGAGAAAGGGGAAATCTTACCGGATAACCATGAACTCATGGAGCAACGTAAAGCTCGCCGTCTTGCTAAACAACAAGCGCAAGCTGATACAGGCACTGCGTCGGATGCAACACCGTCACAAACTGACGAAAAAGATGCGAAGAAAGCAGCTGTTGCTGCAGCTCTAGCAAGAGCGAAAGCGAAAAAAGCGGCAGCTCAAGTTGAGTCTACTGCGACAAATTCAACTGAAAGTGCGGTCGAAAAAACAGATGAAAACCCAACCGCACTTGATCCGAAAAAAGCCGCTGTAGCTGCAGCCATCGCGAGAGCCAAAGCTAAGAAAGCCGCCGCTCAAGGTGAAGCTGTTACGACAAATGTAACTGAAAGTGCAGTCGAAAAAACAGATGAAAATCCAACCGCACTTAATCCGAAAAAAGCGGCTGTAGCCGCTGCTATTGCAAGAGCTAAAGCCAAGAAAGCCGCTGCTCAAGGTGAAACAGTTACGACAAATGCAACTGAAAGTGCAGTTGAAAAAACAGATGAAAACCCAACCGCACTTGATCCAACAAAAGCCGCTGTAGCTGCAGCCATAGCAAGAGCTAAAGCAAAAAAAGCGGCTGCTGAAGCTGCCAAAGAAACAGAATAACGCAGGAAAAGATTATGTTTAAGAAAATGGTGAGTTCGCCTCATACCCATTCAGGCAAATTAACCGCCCGTATTATGTTATGGGTGATTGCAGCCATGCTGCCTGCTCTGCTCACACAGATTTATTATTTTGGAATGGGTGTTTTGGTGCAATCCGCTTTGGCTATTTCTTTCGCGTTATTGCTTGAGTTTATTGTGACCAAATTACGTAACAAGCCAAATCTTGTCTATATTTCAGATTTTAGTGTGGTGCTGACTGCCTTAATTTTAGCGATGGCGATTCCGCCTTATGCACCTTATTGGGTGATTTTAATCGGTACGCTTTCCGCTGTTATTCTAGGTAAACATGTTTATGGCGGTTTGGGACAAAACCCTTTCAATCCAGCTATGGTGGGTTATGTGGTACTATTGATTTCTTTCCCACTACAAATGACAAGTTGGATGCCGCCTATTTCATTATTGAATGAACCTCCAACATTTGCAGACTCCATTTCTTTAGTTTTCACCGGCTTAACCACTGATGGATTTAGTTTGAGTCAACTTGTTCATTCCATTGATGGAATTACACAAGCTACGCCATTAGACAGCGCAAAAATCTTCTATAACTTGCATCAAGGCGATGAAAGCGTATTCCATGATTTTGTAAAATTACCGATTTTATTACAAAACGGGACTGACTTTGCTGAAGGTTGGTGGCAGGTTAATCTTGCCTTTATGCTTGGTGGAATTGTATTAATCTTAAAGAAAAAAATTCACTGGCAAATTCCCGTTTCAATGCTCGTGACCTTTGTGACCTTAGCGACTATCACTGCGATGTCAGGCCATCATCATTTAAGTATGATTAGCCAACTCTTTAGCGGTGCCATGATGTTTGGTGCATTCTTTATTGCGACTGACCCTGTCACAGCCTCAATTACACCTCGCGGCAAGCTTGTATTTGGTTCCTTGGTCGGATTATTGGTTTACCTCATTCGTTACTTTGGAAATTACCCTGATGGCATGGCATTCGCGATTTTATTAAGTAATATTTGTGTACCACTTATCGACTACTACACCCGCCCTCGTGTAACAGGTCACTTTGCAAAAGGGAGAAAATAATGGGTATTTTTAAAGTCACCTCCCGTTTTGGTTTGTTATTAG
>CBCSVJ010000183.1:0-3313 GCA_965143545.1 uncultured Haemophilus sp.
AAATATTATCATTCACTTCTTTTTTAAATTCATCAATCAAAGGCATCTGAGGTATATATGTAAAATATAAGGATTCAATCATAGAAAAAACCTCTATGAAATCATTATAATTTTTAGAAATATCTACCCCACTATTTTCTTCAATGCTTTTTAAAATCTTTTTTAGTTTGGGTATGATTTTTTTCTCTTTATAAAACTTACATAACTCACTGTTTTCATCCGATAATGATTCTATCTGCTTTATTGAATGCTTAACCAACCCATTTAAGTTACTTTTAGTATCATTTTTAACTAATTCATATAGGTTATTTAATAATTCTAAAGTTTCCATAATATTTATCCTTATATTTGTTATGTACTAATAAAACTAGACAACTGAAATCAAATTCAAAATCCGCTTATCTGATACCTGATACTTCGTGCCTAATTGCTGAGCAAATAAACTCACACGCAATTCCTCAATCATATAGCGAATTTCCGCAATTTCATCAGAAATCGGTTTAGATTTAGGCAGTTTAGCGAGCAATTGTTGATAAGCCTGTTGCACTTGTTCCACGCGTAGCATCGCCGCACGATCACGATTCACATCTTGAGCCAGTTTATCGATACGTTTATCAACGGCTTGCAAATAACGTTGTAAATCCGGTAGGCGATCATAACCGCTCTTTTGCACAAAGCCTGGATAAATTAGCCCTGCTAATTGTGCCTTAATATCAGAAAAGGCAAAGGCCATAGTGAAATCCATTTTGCCTTTTAAACGTTGGTTTAAGGCATGGTTGAGGGATAGGATCTGCTCCACTTTCTGCGCAATATCTACGGTCACTTCATTGAGGTTTTCCCGCACGAAATCACGCAATTTTTCAAAGCCTGCTTCATCCCAAACAAAGCCGCCAAAATCGGCAATCAGTTTATCCACAGCACAAGCGATACAGTCATCAATCAAATCCAACACGCGACCAAACGGGGTAAAATACAGCCCTAATTTGGCTTTATTCGGCAATTTTTCATGCAGATATTTAATTGGTGATGGCACATTAAGTAACAACAATCGACGCAAACCTTGTTGCATTGCCACTGCTTGCTCAAACTCTGTTTCAAACAGTTTGATACCTACGGCATCTTTTTCATCTACAATAGCCGGGAACGCTTTGACGCTAAAACCACGTTGTTTTTGTTCGTAGCATTGTGGTAAATCTGCAAAACTCCAAATATGCAGCCCGCTTTGCTCAATGCCATCATCTGCCACAGCAGAAATACTTTCCTGCACACGATCTTTTAAGTTGAATTTCAGCTCATCCAAATTCATCGATTCGGCAATTTTCTTACCGTTTTCATCCACCACACGGAACGTCATTTTCAAATGGCTTGGAATTTGTTCCCAATTCCAATGTTCCGATTCTACAGTAACGCCCGTCATACGACGCAATTCATAAATCAGCGTATCTAATAACGGTTTTTCCAACGGCACGGCACGACTTAAAAAAGCTTGAGCATAATTAGGTGCTGGCACGAAGTTACGACGATAAGATTTCGGCAACGATTTAATCAACGCAATCACCAGCTCTTCACGCAAGCCTGGAATTTGCCAATCAAAGCCCGTCATTTCCACTTGGTTAAGCAATGGCAATGGAATATGCACGGTTACCCCGTCCGCATCAGTACCCGGTTCAAATTGATAAGTTAATTTGAGTTTTAAATTGCCTTGATGCCAGAAATTTGGGAAGTCCAGCTTGCTCACTTGCTCCGCATCATCGTTAATTAAGAATGAGCGTTCAAAATTAAGCAATTCCGGATCTTTTTGCTGCGCCTTTTTCCACCAGGTATCAAAATGTTTTTGGGAAACCACTTCCGTACCAATACGCTGATCGTAAAATTCAAAAAGCGTGCGGTCATCGACCAAAATATCGCGGCGGCGGCTTTTGTGTTCCAATTCCTCTACTTCTCGAACGAGTCGTTGATTTTCTTTGAAGAATTTATGTTTAGTATTCCAATCCCCTTCCACTAAGGCAGATTGAATAAAGATCTCACGGCTCACCGTTGGATCTATAGAACCGTAATTCACCGGTCGCGCAGCCACAATCGGCACACCGTAAAGCGTGACTTTTTCATCAGCAATCACGGCACCACGGGATTTCGACCAACGCGGGTCGGAATAGGATTTTTTAATTAAATGCTCGGCAAGTGGCTCGATCCATTCTGGCTCGATTTCCGCCACCATACGCCCCCAAAGTTTGGAGGTTTCCACTAACTCTGCCGCCATCACCCATTTCGGTTGTTTTTTGAAAAGCACAGAATTGGGGAAAATCGCAAAATGGGCATTACGTGCGCCAAGATATTGTTGTTTATCT
This sequence comes from uncultured Haemophilus sp., assembly GCA_965143545.1. Classification (GTDB taxonomy): domain Bacteria; phylum Pseudomonadota; class Gammaproteobacteria; order Enterobacterales; family Pasteurellaceae; genus Haemophilus_D. Next base: position 2,349 of record CBCSVJ010000183.1, read on the forward strand.
GCCTCTTTTAAACCAATATGAGAAAGCAAGCCGCTTAAAAGTGCGGTATGAATTTGCTGATATTCTGCTTTTTCAGAATTAATCGGCAAGCCCATTTCACGGACGGTTAAACGAATTTGATGGTAAATATCCTGCCATTCGCGAATGCGTAAATAATTTAAGAAATCCTTTTGGCATTGACGACGGAATTGGTTTTTACTCAATTCTTTTTGTTGTTCTTGTAGGTAACACCAAAGATTGAGGAAAGCCAAGAAATCCGATTTTTTATCGGCAAAACGACGATGTTTTTCATCGGAAGCTTGCTGTTTTTCTTGTGGGCGCTCGCGAGGATCTTGAATAGACAATGCGGCAACAATAATCATCACTTCATGCAATGCACCTTGTGAAACAGCACATAGCAACATTTTCGCTAAACGAGGATCCACAGGGAGTTGCGATAATTGGCGACCTACTGCGGTTAATTGACGTTTCTCGCCTGCTTTGGTACGAACTATTTCAAACGCACCCAATTCTTCCAACAGTTTTATACCATCTTGAATATGGCGTTTATCTGGGGCATCAACAAACGGGAAGGCTTCAATATTATCCAAACCCAATGCTGTCATTTGCAAAATAACGGAGGCTAAATTGGTACGAAGAATTTCAGGATCGGTAAACTCTGGACGAGAATTAAAATCCTCTTCTGAATATAAACGAATACAAATCCCTTCGCTCACACGACCACAACGACCTTTACGCTGATTAGCGGATGCCTGTGAAATAGGCTCAATCGGTAAACGTTGTACTTTGGTGCGATAGCTATAGCGGGAAATTCGTGCTGTACCTGGGTCAATCACATATTTAATGCCCGGCACGGTCAATGAAGTTTCCGCGACGTTGGTCGCCAACACAATGCGATTTAATCCACTCGGATGGAAAATTTTATTTTGTTCTTGTGCAGAAAGGCGTGCAAAGAGCGGTAGAAT
>CBCSVJ010000184.1:0-3304 GCA_965143545.1 uncultured Haemophilus sp.
TGGTCGTTCTGGTGCAGGTAAATCAACCATTGTGAATTTACTTTTACGTTTCTACGAGGCACAAGAAGGCTCAATTACTATTGATGGTCAATATATTTTAGATGTAAGCCAAGAAAGCCTTCGTAGTCAGATTGGTCTTGTAACACAAGATACCTCGCTTTTACACCGTTCTGTTCGCGATAACATCATTTATGGTCGCCCAACAGCGACAGATGAAGAAATGATCAATGCAGCTAAACGTGCAGAAGCGGCAGATTTCATTCCTTATCTCAGCGATGCTCAAGGCAGAAAAGGTTATGATGCCCATGTTGGTGAACGAGGGGTGAAACTGTCGGGAGGTCAACGCCAACGTATTGCTATTGCGCGTGTCATGTTAAAAGATGCACCAATTTTACTGTTAGATGAAGCGACCAGTGCGTTAGATTCAGAAGTGGAAGTGGCGATCCAAGAAAGCCTTGACAAAATGATGGAAAATAAAACGGTTATTGCGATCGCTCACCGTTTATCCACTATTGCAGCAATGGATCGTTTAATCGTGTTAGATAAAGGTCAAATTGTCGAGCAAGGGACTCACGCAGAATTGCTTGAACAAAATGGCCTTTATGCTCGCCTTTGGAAACATCAAAGTGGTGGCTTCTTGAGTGAGCATGCCGAGTAAAACACAGGAAAAAATGACCGCACTTTGCAAAGGCGTAAATCTTAAGAGAGTTTAGATAGCGATTGAACTTTTCTCATAATTAGTGCGAATTTCCTTTGACTATTTTATTGACAACAGGTAATATTCGCACCCTATGCAAAAGGTAAAACTACCCCTAACCGTTGATCCGGTTAAAGACGCTCAACAAAGAATTGATTATGATGGTTACTATACCGCTAGTCAGTTAGTGCGTTTAGCTGAATCTACGGGGAAAGTGCTCAGCGATGCACAGGTAACATTATCGTTTTATATTGATCCACAAAAATTAGTGGTGATGAAAGGGCAAGTACAAGTTGATGTTGAATTAGAGTGTCAACGTTGTGGCGAGCCATTCAAACAAACATTGGAATGTCATTTTATGTATAGTCCAGTGGCTAATTGGGATCAGGCTGATGACTTGCCGGAAATTTATGAGCCAATCGAATTTAATGAGTTTGGTGAAATAGATTTACTTGGTGCAGTGGAAGACGAACTTATTTTAGCTCTACCGCTTGTTCCAATGCATTCATCTGAACACTGTGAAGTGTCCGCGCACGAACAGGTTTTTGGCGAATTGCCTGAAGAATTGGCAAAAAAACCGAACCCGTTCGCTGTATTAGCTAATTTAAAGCAAAAGTAAATTAAATTTAGGAGTATAGCCAATGGCTGTTCAACAAAACAAAAAATCTCGTTCACGTCGTGATATGCGTCGTTCACACGATGCATTAACTACTGCTGCAGTATCAGTGGATAAAGCAAGCGGTGAAACTCACTTACGCCACCACGTAACTGCTGACGGTTACTACCGTGGTCGCAAAGTGATCAATAAGTAATTTTACTTATAAGGTATTCACTTGAACCGTCTAACCTTAGCGTTAGATGTGATGGGCGGGGACATTGGTCCCCGTATTACTATCCCCGCATCTCTTTCAGCGTTGGAAGCAGATCCAATGCTCTCTTTAGTGCTGTTTGGCGATAGCCAACAAATTTCCCCTTTATTGGAAAATGCACCTTCTTCTCTTTTAGAACGTATTCAAATTCATCATTGCACTAAGACTATTGATAATAATCAAGGTATTTCTCATGCATTGCGTCATAGCAAAGGCACGTCGATGCGTTTAGCTATTGAAATGGTTCAGAAAGGTGAGGCGCAAGGTTGTGTGAGTGCAGGAAATACGGGCGCGTTGATGGGATTGTCAAAGGTACTCTTACAACCTTTAGAGGGAATTCAACGTCCTGCGTTGGTATCCTTATTACCGTCGATGACGGGTGATAAAACCGTGATGTTAGATTTAGGAGCAAACGTAGAATGTTCTGCTCAAAATCTTTATGAATTTGCCATCATGGGCTCGATCTTTGCCGAAAACCGATTGAACTTAGTTTATCCACGCATAGCCTTACTCAATATCGGCGTGGAAGAAATTAAAGGGCATCAATCCATTCGTGAAGCTGCGAATTTATTAGAAAAATCAACCGCACTTAATTATACCGGCTTTATTGAAGGTAACTTTTTATTAAATGGTGTGGCTGATGTGATCGTGAGTGATGGGTTTTCGGGAAATATTGCATTAAAAACCCTTGAAGGGGCTGCTAAAAATCTGTTATCTCTTCTGAAAGGAAAAGAAAAACGGCCGATTTTTAAATCATTTGCCAAATTTATTCTGCGTTTTTTCTTTAAGGATGCTTATCATCGCTTGAAACGCATTAATCCAGATGAATATAATGGGGCATCTTTACTCGGATTAACGGCTGTTGTGGTGAAAAGCCATGGCAGCGCAAATGTGGATGCATTTGCTCGTGCAATTGCGGATGCAGCTTTGCAAGCGCGTTTGCAAATTCCACAAAAAATCTTGGCGGGTTTACAACGTTATTAATTAATAAGTTTTGATATTATGAATAGTAGAATTTTATCCACCGGTAGCTATTTGCCGAGCCATATTCGTACCAATGCGGATTTGGAAAAAATGGTTGATACTTCAGATGAATGGATCGTGACACGTTCAGGCATTCGTGAACGTCGTATTGCAGCAGCAGATGAAACTGTCGCAACAATGGGATGTGAAGCAGCCAAAAAAGCACTTGAAATGGCTAATCTTGATCCTCAAGAAATTGAATTGATCATCGTTGCGACAACCAGTGGTTCTCACGCTTATCCAAGTTCAGCTTGCCAAGTTCAAGGTTTATTAGGTATTGAAGACGCGATTTCTTTTGATTTAGCAGCGGCTTGTACCGGTTTTGTTTATGCTTTAGGTGTGAATAAAGCCCTTGTGATTGGTGCAGATCTTAACTCGAGTAAATTAGATGAAACTGATCGTAGCACTGTCGTGTTATTTGGTGATGGTGCGGGGGCGGTGATCTTAGAGGCATCAGAGCAAGAAGGCATTATTTCAACGCATTTACATGCATCGCCAGGTAACAATGCGGCATTACTACTTCCACAAGCTGAACGTGGTGTGGAGAAATCTGGTTATATTGAAATGCAAGGTAACGAAACCTTTAAATTAGCGGTACGTGAGCTTTCTAATGTGGTGGAAGAAACCCTTTCAGCCAATAATCTCCAAAAAACAGATATCGACTGGCTTGTGCCACATCAAGCGAATTTACGTATTATTACGGCGACAGCGAAAA
>CBCSVJ010000185.1:0-3287 GCA_965143545.1 uncultured Haemophilus sp.
AATTCAGATTCGGTTAATAAGTCCGCCCCATCTTGCTGCAATGCCACAATTACGCTATCAATCACACGATCAGCCTCAACGCGCTGCTCGGCTAATTCACGGGCTTGCATATCATCTTGTGCATTATCAAAAGAAGCTTTAATCATTGCCGTTACTTCTTCATCCGTTAAACCATAAGAAGGCTTAATTTGAATCGATGCTTGGACTTTTGTGGATTTTTCCATAGCGGTTACACTTAATAAGCCATCTGCATCCACTTGATAAGTCACTCGAATATGAGCCGCGCCTGCCACCATTGGCGGAATACCACGCAATGTAAAACGACCTAAAGAACGGCAATCATCCACTAACTCACGCTCACCTTGTACCACATGTACAGTCATCGCTGTTTGACCATCTTTAAAGGTGGTAAATTCTTGCGCGCGAGCCACTGGAATCGTGGTGTTACGTGGAATAATTTTCTCCACTAAACCGCCCATGGTTTCAATACCTAAAGAAAGCGGCACCACATCGAGTAACAACATATCACTGTCATTCTTGTTGCCCACTAAAATATCCGCTTGAATTGCCGCACCTAAGGCAACCACTTTATCTGGGTCGATAGAGGTTAATGGTGTTTTACCGAAAAATTCGCCCACTTGCTCACGTACGTAAGGCACACGAGTTGAGCCTCCAACCATAACCACTTCTTGTACGTCTTCAGCTTCAACATGCGCATCTTTCAATGCACGACGACAGGTTAATAAAGAGCGTTTTACCAATGAGTGGATTAATTCATTGAATTGCTCACGACTTAACTCACCTTCAAATCCGCGCCAAGAAATGACCGCACTTTGCTCACTCGTTAAAGCAATTTTAGTCTGAGTCGCTAAGCTTAAAAGCTCACGCTGCTCATTTACATTTTGTGGTTGAATACCTGCTTGCTCAACAATCCAATCGGCAATTAAATGGTCAAAATCATCACCACCTAAGGCAGTATCCCCACCCGTTGCTAACACTTCAAATACGCCTTTAGATAGGCGTAAAATTGAGATATCAAAGGTACCGCCACCTAAGTCATAAACAGCGATGACACCTTCTTTTCCGCTATCTAAGCCATAAGCGACTGCTGCTGCAGTGGGTTCATTTAATAAACGTAATACATTCAACCCTGCAAGACGTGCTGCATCTTTCGTACTTTGGAGTTGAGCATCATCAAAATAAGCGGGTACGGTAATCACCACGCCAGAAAGCTCACCTGCAAGGCGTTGTTCTGCAATATGATTTAAACGAGATAAAATATCCGCAGAGACTTCAATTGGGCTTTTTTTGCCTTGATGCGTGACCAATAATGGTAACCCATTTTCACTTGCCACAAACTCATAGGGCAAGTTTGTATAACGAGATTGCACATCGGCAAGACTACGTCCAATCAAACGTTTTACGGAAATAATCGTATTTTTAGGATCAACCGTTGCTTTTGTGAACGCTTCAGTACCCACAAGTTTTTCATTTTCACCATAATAAACGACTGAAGGCACAAGGCTTCTGTCTTGTTCATCATTTAAAATGGTGGCTTGACCGCTACGCACAGCGGCAACTAAAGAATTCGTTGTACCTAAATCAATCCCTACCGCAAGACGATGTTGATGGGGTGCAGCCGTTTGTCCTGGCTCTGCAATTTGGAGTAATGCCATATCTCTTTTTATCTCTAATAATTAATTCGTTAAGGGCTCGTTATGCCACTGAATAAGCTTGTGCAAATTTATCTTGTTCGGTGAAACTTGCGTTGTAATGGGTTTCAATGTTAATTTCGCGTCGTTCACGCTGATTAATATCAGTCGTCTTATCTTCTGAAAGCTCTGGTGTAAAAACAATCATGTGGTTACCATCGAGTTGTTTTACATCTTCTTGCCAATTTTGCCAAAACAGATTTTGGTAAAATGCCTCAATATCACCATTTAATGCCCAAGCTAAGAAATCTGTATAGGTAAAATTTAAATCATGCCAAGTTAAGTCTTTTGGCGAAAAATAATAAATCTTGCCAAGATTAGAACCTAAAGAGCCACCATTTAAAGCAAAATAACCACCAATGACATCGTCTGCAACGAGCAAATATTTTGGTTTATCACCTGATTGATTAAAGGATTTGCTGAAATTCCAGTCCATTAATCCACGTGGTAATTTAAAACTACCTGACCCTAATATACGTAACCAACCATGATGGATTAAAATGCCGCCAGTTTCATAAATGACCGCCCCCATTGGAGAAGAAGTGGGCATTTGCATGGTGAAAAGTTCACGTTCTGCACTGGATTGATCTTTTTTAATCACTTCACAATGATTACGAGCACGCTCAATCCATTGAGAAATGGTTCCCCACGCAGATTTTGAGGCATCAGTCAGTTGTTCTAAAGTTTGCATAATCGGATTTCATTAGTATGAGGGCTGCTGCCCATTTATCAATAGCGAAAAGGGCGTATTAAACGCCCTCAAGATTATAATTCAAATAGACGTTCTTCTACTTGGCTAATTTCATCCGCCAATTTTTTTAGAAAACGTAATTTATCGCAGAACTGTGCAGCAAGTGACCATTGTTGCTCATTAAGCTGTGCTTCAAGTGCGGTCAACATTTCTTTTGTTTCTTTTTTGACACGTTTTGCAAAGGATTCTAGCGCATTTTCATCCTGGCTTTGCTCAATATTTTCAAGCTCTTCTCGCCATTCTAATTGCTGCATTAAAAATGTGACATCTTGCGTACTTTTTTGCTCTAAATCCTGTGTTTTCCCTGTATTTAACGCAATAATCGCATCTGCGCGTAAAATCGGGTCTTTCAAGGTTTTTAATGCATCATTAACTTCTGTCGACTTTTGCATTGCGATACGTTGTTCTTGCGCATCTGCCGTAACAAAATTATCAGGGTGCAAGCTCTTTTGAAGCACTAAATAGCGTTCAGATAAAAGTGTTTGATCAACATTGAAAGCAACGGGCAAATCAAAAATAGCAAAAGGATTTGTCATCTTTATTCCTTAAACGTGGAAACTTTCACCACATCCACATGATTCTTTCACATTTGGATTGTTATATTTAAAGCCTTCGTTCAAACCTTCTTTGACATAATCTAGCTCAATGCCATCTAAATAAACCAAGCTTTTTGGATCGACTACCACTTTCACGCCATGCTGCTCAAAAACAAGATCGTCATCATTGAGCACATCAACGAATTCAAGCACATAGCCTAAACCCGAACAACCTGATGTTTTCACACCTAAGCGTAAACCAATGCCTTTTCCACGATTTTCAAGAAA
>CBCSVJ010000186.1:0-3270 GCA_965143545.1 uncultured Haemophilus sp.
AGAAGAAAAACCTTGGTGGTATTTCACATCACCTGTACGCTCGCCTGAATGTTTACCTGCAAACTCATCAAAAAGATCTTCGGGTTTCTTACCAAGCACGTTAACTAACATGTTTAAACGGCCACGGTGTGCCATACCAAACATGACATCTTGTACACCTTGTTTGCTCGCATGACGAATAATTTCTTTCATCAATGGAATAAAGGCATCACTTCCCTCTAAAGAGAAACGTTTTGCCCCCGGGAATTTTGCACCGAGATAGCGTTCTAAGCCATCTGCAGCGGTCAATTCACTTAATAAGTTAATTTTTTCTTCTTTGGTAAAGAGCGGTTTATTTAATTGGCTTTCTAATTTGCTTTGTAGCCAACTTTTTTGCTCCATATCTTGAACATGCATAAACTCAAGACCAATTGAGCCGCAATAGGTCTCTTTCAGCATTTCAGCTAAATCACCTAACTTGATGTTATCGCGATGATAGACGTAGTGATTAATATTGAAGGTTTCATTGAGATCCTGCTCGGTAAAACCGTGGTAACGGTAATCCAATTCAGGTACGGTGGAGACTTTCCAACGATAATAATTGATTGGGTCTAGTTTTGCTTCTAAATGACCGCGGAAGCGATAAGCGTTGATAAATTGGAGGACTTTGACTAATTTTGCACTGGCTTCTGGATCGATAACCGTGACGGCTTCTGTTGTATTTTCTCGCGCTAAACGACGGAAATAATCACGGACTGGTGAATGTGGTTGCTCTACTGCGGTTGTTTTCGGCAATGCATCAAATGTGGCACGCCAGCTTTCATCGACTGAAGATGGGTCTTCTAAATAACGTTCGTATAATTCCTCAATATACGATTGATTAGAACCACCCAAAGCGGTTGAAGCCAACCATTCATCAAAGGCATTGTAATGCTGCATATCTACCCCTTGTATTACATGATGTTGTCTGCCCATTATACATAGGATAAAAAAAGAAATAATCCTCAAATCACACTTTGTTACAATTTTGTGATCTACTTCAATAAAAAAACCGCACATAAAGTGCGGTCTGTTTTATCTGAGTTTTCTTAGAAACTTAAGAATGGGGTGATTTTTTCAATTGTAGCTTCACCGATACCATCAATATTTGAAAGCTCGGCAGCACTTTTGATTTTGCCCACTTTGTTACGATAATCAATAATTGCTTGTGCTTTTTTCTCACCGATGCCTGAAAGTTTTTGTAAGGTTTCTGCATCAGCTTTATTGATATTTACTTTTGCTGAAGAGGCCACTTTGTCTTTTGCTGGCTCTTCTGTTGAAGTCGCTTTTTCTTTCACTTCTTTTACTTTATCTGCCGCTTTTGTTTTTGCGTCAGACGCTTTTTCTTTCGCACTCTCTTTCACTGAATTTAATTTTTCAGTGGCTTTGTCTTTCATAGACGGTTGATTATTCTCAGTCGCTTTTTCTTTTAAAGCAGATGCCTTCTCTTTTACTGCATCTTTTGCAGAAGTTGCTTTATCTTTCATTGCATCTTTCGCAGATGTTGCTCTTTCTTTAGCTTCAGTTACTTTATCTAATGCATTTGATTTTGTTGAACTCGCACTATCAGTCATTGATTTAAGCTTATCATTTGCCGCATTTTTCACGTCAGCTTTTGTACTTTCAACCATTAATTTTGAATTCGTTACAACATCTTCTTTTGTTGGTAATACAGATGTATTCGTTGCCAATACAGAACCAGATACGGCTAATGCAAGTGATGTTAATGTTAAAAGTGATTTTAAAGATTTCATAAAAACTCCTGTTTTGTTATTAATAGGCTCGACAAGCGAACCTTTATGCTAATACTTATCTTAAGAAAATTAGTTCAAAACAAAAAAACGCCCCTAATCAGGAGCGTCTTTAAATTTAATACTGACTAATCATCACTTGAGAAGATAGAAAGTAATCTTAATAAGCTAATGAATAAGTTGTAAATTGACACATAAATACTCACTGTTGCACGAATATAGTTTGTTTCGCCACCGTGAATAATATTGCTGGTTTCATAAAGGATTGTCATTGTTGAGAACACCACAAACAATGCACTGATCCCTACCGCTAGTGCTGGAATTTGGAAGAAGAAGCTTGCCACAATCCCTAACAATAACACGATAAATAATGAGAAAATTGCGGTAGAAAGGAAAGACATATCTTTCTTCGTTGTTAGCACATAAGCTGAGCAAGCAAAGAAGACGATAGCGGTACCTGCGAAAGCAAGCATAATCAAATCTTCCATTCCTCTCGCCACATACATATTTAAAATTGGCCCAATGGTGTAACCCATAAACCCTGTAAACGCGAATGCAGCCAAAATCCCCCACGCACTATTTGCTAAACGGTTTGTGACAAAAAGTAAACCGTAAAAGCCTACGAGCAATACGATGAGGTTTGGATAAGGCAAGTTCAAGCTCATAGAAATATAAGCAACAACCGCCGAAAATGCCATCGTTAATCCCAATAAGAAATAGGTATTACGTAGCACTTTATGTGTGCTAAGTAGTGATTCTTCCTGTGAATTAACAACAATGCGAGATTGCATAAAAGCTCCTTATTTTACAAAGAATAAATTTGATGAAACATCACTTCGTAAAGTAAGGGCTACAGGTAAAAAAGTCAATGGTAAATCAAGAATTTGTTTCAATTTTTTAAATTTAAAAAGAGAAAAGTGCGGTCAATTCAAACCTTATTTTTTATATGCGTTATAGCGAATAATTAACTTACTCAATAAGATGAATTACATTATAATAAGCACTCCTTTATTCCACATCATGGACATTATATGAACAGCAAAAAATCTTATCTCGCTATTTTTGGCATCATTCTCGCAGTTGGATTGATGGCATCAGCGTTTATCTTAGGTAATCAATTTAAAAATTTACGCCAAACTGGTTCTATTTCAGTTAAAGGCTTGGCAGAAAGCCACTATACCTCAACACAAGGTACATGGGTTATCCGCGTAACAGGTTGGGGCGCGACTTATAATGACGCAATGGCAGCGAATCAGAAAAACTTAAATGAAGCCGTTCGTTTCCTTAAAGCACAAGGTTTCGCTGATGAAAATCGAGAAATCACCGAATTAGATGTCTCTACTCATACTGACTATTATGAGAATGAAAAAGGGGAAACCAAAAGTAGAGAGAATGGCTTTGATGCATCAAGATCAATCCGAATTTCAACTAAAGAATTGACTAAGTTACAAAAAGCCCTCACCAATATTCACCAATTATTAGCTCACAACCAAGATATTAG
>CBCSVJ010000187.1:0-3268 GCA_965143545.1 uncultured Haemophilus sp.
AAGATGCAATCCCGATGCGGCTGCCATTACGATAATCGCCGTTTTACCCTCACCCGATAAACCGAAAAAGCTTTTTACTTTATTGCCTAACGGGGCAGTGACTTCCGTTTCAATCAGGCGACCTTGAGTGGCATCTACCAAGGATTGCACAGTACCTTCACCACCATCCGCCATCGGTAATTTCACATATTCAGCATTCGGGAAAATACGTTTAAAGCCCGTTTCGATCGCATTTGCTACTTCAAGTGCTGTTAAACTTTCTTTAAATGAATCAGGTGCGATGACAATTTTCATATTCTCTCCTTAAACTAATTAAATACACCAAAAATTAAGGTGGAAACAATGGTCATAATCAAACCCACCGCACTTTCATAAGGAATCAATTTTAATCGTTCTTTCATGTCCATATTCACGCTACCGCCAGTTGCATGGAAGAAAGAACCATGTGGCATATGATCGAAAACTGTCGCCCCTGCATGAATCATCGCGGCACCAGCTAGACTACTCACCCCCAACTCTAATAGCGTTGAACTAAACACATTCGACGCAACCGCTGTACCTGCAGTTGTTGATGCTGTGGCAAGCGACATGAGCGCACCTGAAATTGGTGCAAGGATATAAGAAGGTAAGCCCGAATGTTTTAAGCTTTCAATAAGCACATCTTTCATACCAGAATTAGCAATAATACCGGCTAAAGCTCCCGTACCAAGTAGCATAATCGCCACTGGAGCCATTTTCCCTAAACCGCTAATCGCATAGTTATTGGCTTGGCGAAGCTTGCCCATACATAATGCGCCAATCAGACCACCAAGTGGTAAGGCGATTAAAGGATCGACTTTAATATCGGCTAACGGACGAAGTGCTAGTAAGAAGATGGCAACCAAAGGCGCCACAAGTGCGGTCAAAAATGAGGGTAGATTCTGTGTTTCTACTGTGACAACCTCTTGGGATGAAACGCGCGAACCTTTGTTTCTTAACCGTTTTGCTAAAAAATACGTCAATATTAAGCCAAAAATAGCGGGAATAATCCCTGCCATCATCACTGACGTTAAAGGAAGATGGAATGTGTCTGCCGCCGCGATTGCATTGGGATTGGGAGACATTAAGTTTCCTGCTTTTCCCCCACCAATCATCGCTAAGAGAATAGCGGGTTTTGATAAGTCAGTACGACGAGCAAGTGCTAAGGCGATTGGAGAGACCGTAATCACGGCAACATCAATAAATACACCAACAGCAGTTAAAATTAATGTAGCCAACGCTAACGCTAATAATGCTCTTGTTTCACCTAACTTGTTTGTAATGGTTTCAGCAATGGTATTGGCTGCACCGGATTCAATCAGTACGCCAGCCAACACCCCTGCTGCGAGAATCCGCATGACTGCAGTAGTGATACCTTGAGCCCCTCCGATCATGAGACTCACGGTTTGAGATAAATCAGCACCACCGACCAATCCCCCCACCAAAGCCCCGACTAACATACCATAGGCTGGTGAGACTTTTTTCAAAATAAGGAAAATAGCGACAATGAGTGCAATGAGCGCACCTAAGGCTGAGACTGTTGGCATAGCGTCCTCCTGTTGATATGAATATGCAAAATCTTTCTTATTTATATCAGCAAAAGTAGAGAAATAAAATCTTGTCCGACTTCCACCTACAAAAACGGCTTATGTAAAACACATAAGCCGACATTTTTACTTAAAATTGACCGCACTTTAGAAAAATAAAATACTTCCCCAAACCACGACAACAATACAAAGTGCAATGAACACTGCTGCCGAACCTTGGTCTTTGGCTCTCCCAGAAAGCTCGTGGCGTTCTGTACCGATACGGTCCACCACTGCTTCAACTGCACTATTTAATAGCTCTACTGCCATCACGAGTAAAACTGATGAAATCATCAGTGCGATCTCAATTTTAGTGTCACCGAGCCAAAATGCGAGCGGAATCAGAATGCACGCAAGAAAGCATTCGTGGCGAAATGCAGTTTCATTTTTGAATGCACTCTTTAAACCTTGTAAGGAATATTTTGTGGAGTTAATTAAATGGGTTAATCCCGTGGTTTTATACATAAAAGTTCCTATATTGTAATCTATAAACGTTTTGCTTCGATAACGTCGTCTAACTTCGCTAATCTGGCCAGTATTTTACTTAAACTTTCGACATTTTTCAGTTCAATTTCCATATCCATCGTTGCTACTTGTTTTTTGGTGTCCGCACGGCTTGAAACACCTAGTACACTGACTTTTTCATTCGCCAGCACAGTCGTAATATCACGTAATAAACCATTACGATCACTCGCCACGATGCGAATATTAATATGGAAACCAGCTGCGTAATTATCCCCCCAAAGGGCTTCCACCACGCGTTCAGGGTGTGCTGCTTGTAATTCAATGAACTGCTCACAATCGCAGCGATGAATTGATATACCACGTCCCATAGTAATATAGCCTGCGATTGCATCGCCTGGAATCGGTTGGCAACAACGCGCCATATGATGCAGTAAATTACCGACTCCTTCAACAATCACATAGCCTTTTTTCTGCTGCTGGTCTGCTTTTTGTTGTGCCTTCTGCTGTGCAGTATTCGCACTTTTGCTCGCCACATGACGGAGAATTTCTTGATCCGCCTCTTCAGCCGTCACTTTAATCAATCGGCTTTGTAAAAAATTCACCAACTGATTTAAACGAATATCCCCGCTACCAATACCCGCATATAAGTCTTCAAGATTTTTTAAGTTATAACGAGGTAAGGCAAGCTGCTCTACTTGTTTTAAACTGATATTTAAACGCGCAAGCTCATTATCTAATAGCTCTTTACCCGCAGGAACGTTTTTATCACGATCTTGTTTTTTGAACCATGCTTGGATTTTCGCACGCGCTTTTGACGTATGCGTAAACCCTAAATTTGGGTTTACCCAATCTCGGCTTGGGTTAGGATTTTTCTGCGTGATGATATCCACTTGCTCACCCATTTGCAGGTGATAAGTGAATGGCACGATACGTCCCCCGACCTTTGCCCCAATACAACGGTGTCCAATTTCACTATGAATCGCATAAGCAAAATCGAGCGTTGTAGAACCAGCTGGCAAGTCTACTACCTCACCTTTTGGCGTAAACACATAGACTCGGTCATCAAAGACTTGGCTACGCAATTCGGCCATCACCTCGCCAGAATCTGTAATATCATCTTGCCATGCAAGTAATTTACGCAACCATGTGATTTTTTCTTCGTAAGCTGAAAGGCTACCCGTCGTCCCTTCTTTGTTTTT
>CBCSVJ010000188.1:0-3232 GCA_965143545.1 uncultured Haemophilus sp.
CACGGCAATAATATCTGCACAGGCTTTCGCTAAATCTTCAATATCATGCAAAAACGGGGTAATTCGTACAGGGCTGTCAGGTAAATCACGTTTCACAATACCAATAATCGGTACATTCACAGTAGGGCGCGTTACTTTAAGATTTTCTACACCCTCAATACGCAAGCCCGCTGCGCCACCAATAACAGAAGCCTGTGCCATGGCCGCCACGATTTCTGGTTTATCCATCGGGCCGTCATCGACAGGCTGACAAGAAGCAATAAGACCAAATTTGATTTTATCTAAGACTTCATTATGTGATAATTTCGACATATAAACTCCTACATTAGACAGTAACACTTGGTTTCCTTTTTGGCTTTCTGGTCATTATAGTAAAACGCAGTAAAACTTGCACCATAAAAAAATATTTTTTGAAGTACAATTTCAAAATTTGTGATCGGCTTCTCAATTTTGAGATAAAGTTACCACATTTGTACAAAATATTTTTTTTTACTTTAGAATATGAAGTAATACTTCATTACTTATAAATAGGAGAAAAAAATGAATGTGTTAGGTTATGCGCAAAAAATTGGGCAAGCCTTAATGGTACCTGTTGCGGTCTTACCAGCTGCAGCTGTACTGATGGGTATTGGTTATTGGCTTGACCCAGATGGCTGGGGAGCTAACAGTCAACTTGCTGCATTTTTAATTAAATCAGGCGGTGCTATCATCGATAACATGGGCCTGCTTTTTGCCGTTGGTGTTGCTTTCGGTTTATCTAAGGACAAACATGGTTCTGCTGCGCTTTCAGGTTTAGTGGGTTACTATGTGGTAACCACTCTACTTTCACCTGGCAGTGTTGCTCAGCTACAACATATCGATGTAAGTGAAGTACCAGCCGCCTTCGGGAAAATCAATAACCAATTTATTGGGATTTTGATCGGGGTGATTTCGGCTGAACTTTATAACCGCTTCTATCAAGTTGAATTGCCAAAAGCGCTTTCCTTCTTTAGCGGAAAACGCCTTGTACCAATCGTCGTTTCTTTTGTCATGATGTTCATCAGCTTCGTATTGCTTTACATCTGGCCATATATTTTCGGCGGTTTAGTGTCATTCGGTGAAAGCATTAAAGACTTAGGCGCTGTTGGTGCAGGTCTTTACGGTTTCTTCAACCGTTTACTCATTCCTGTTGGCTTACACCATGCATTGAACTCAGTATTCTGGTTTGACGTAGCAGGCATCAATGACATTCCAAACTTCTTGGGTGGTGCAAAATCACTTGCTGAAGGCACTGCAACGGTTGGAGTAACCGGTATGTACCAAGCTGGTTTCTTCCCTGTTATGATGTTCGGTTTACCGGGTGCAGCATTAGCGATTTATCTCAGCGCTAAACCAAGTCAAAGAACTAAAGTGGCATCAATCATGCTTGCAGGTGCATTTGCCTCATTCTTCACTGGTATCACTGAACCATTAGAATTCTCTTTCATGTTTGTTGCACCAGTGCTTTACTTCATCCACGCAGTATTAACCGGTATTTCTGTCTTTATCGCGGCGACAATGCATTGGATCGCAGGCTTCGGTTTCAGTGCGGGTCTCGTGGATATGGTACTTTCATCACGCAACCCGTTAGCCGTTGAATGGTATATGCTAATCGTACAAGGCTTAGTATTCTTCGTGATTTACTATGCAGTATTCCGTTTTGCAATTAAAGCTTTCAACTTAAAAACATTAGGTCGTACAGAAGAAGCAGAGGAAACCACTGCAGCACAACCAGCAGCGAGCCAATCTCGTGAAGAAAGAGCGGTCAAATTTATTGATGCTTTAGGTGGTGCTGATAACTTCAAAAATATTGATGCTTGTATCACTCGCTTACGTTTAAGCTTAGTCGATCAACACAAAATTAATGAAGAGCAGCTTAAGTCTCTTGGCGCAAAAGGTATCGTGAAAATTGGTAACGATGGCTTACAAGTGGTTCTCGGCCCTGAGGCTGAACTTGTGGCAGAAGCCATGAAACACAAAGTGAAATAACACACACAAAATGAAATGCCGACTCAGAAATGGGTCGGTATTTTTTTGCCAAAAATAAAGTAAAAAATGACCGCACTTTAGCTGAGAATTTCTCGTTTGAAGTGAGTTAAATAAAGTTTGAAAATTGAAGATTGTTTTGAAGGGTGGTGGAACTAAGCAGAATTGGTCTTAACAGCAAGTGGCTTACTGCATCGCATCCCTGCGGGATTTCTACCTAGCCCACCATAGATTTAAAGCATCTCTGGGGTTCCAGTCTGCGATATAAAATTAAAAGATTCAGAATCTTTTAAAAGCCACTTATATATTCAGGAGACCAATCCTGACTTCCAAAGAAACTACATTGGAAGGCAGTGGTATGATAGAAGTCTTCCGCTATTTTGTCAATTAAGATATTGCACTAAAAGAAGTATTTTTTCGCTTTTCGTATAAAAATTAACAAAGGCATTTCAACTATCACATTAATGTAACAAAAACAAAATAACCGTCTGATTAAAGACGGTTATTTTTACTATCGAGTGCCGTAAACCACAATGGTTTTACCGTGCGCATGAATTAGATTTTGATCTTCCAGCATCTTAATTATTCGCCCTACGGTTTCACGTGAACAGCCCACCATTTGACCGATTTCCTGACGAGTAATTTTAATCTGCATACCATCAGGATGAGTCATGGCCTCTGGCTGTTTTGCCAAGTGCATAAGCGCCTGAGCAATACGGCCTGCCACATCCAAAAAGGCCAAGTTAGTCACTTGTCGAGATGTATTTTGCAAGCGTTTTGATAACTGAGCGGTAAGGAACATTAAAATCTCAGGATTAATTTGAATAAGCTGACGATATTTTTTATAGGAAATTTCTGCAATTTCACAAGGGGTTTTCGTTTTTACCCAAGCAGAACGTTTCGAACCTTCGTCAAATAAACCTGCTTCACCAAAAAATTGTCCGGCACCTAAATAAGATAAAATCATCTCTTTGCCTTCATCATCTTTCGATGAAACCATCACGCTTCCTTTAATTAAGAAATATAAAATATTGGCATCTTCCCCCGCATGAATTAAGGTCGATTTTGCCGGATATTTATGTAAATGACAGTGGGTTAGGAACCAATCCAGAGCAGGATCACGTTGCTGATCATCGTCCTGGGGCTTTTGTTCTTCTAATAATTCTACATTTTCTGACATATAAGCTCCTATTGATTTATTTTAGAAATTCCATTTTATCTTTTATAT
>CBCSVJ010000189.1:0-3185 GCA_965143545.1 uncultured Haemophilus sp.
AACGTCTCCCAATCATAATGCAATGGTTCTTGCGTTAAGCTATCGATATCTTTCTTATAGGTATCGATTGGTAAAATACCTTTCGCGTAATTGGTTTCATTGAAGTACTCACACGAACCTAATTCTTTCGCTAAGTTCATGGAGGCTTTCAATAGATAGTATTGAATTGCTTCAAACGTACGGTGAGTTAAATCGTTCGCTGAACCATCAGAATAACGTACGCCATTTTTCGCTAAGTAATACGCATAGTTAATCACACCGATACCAAGTGAACGACGACCTAATGAAGAACGTTTCGCCGCAGGAACAGGGTAGTCTTGGTAATCAAGTAATGCATCTAATGCACGTACTGCGAGATCGGCAAGATTTTCTAACTCATCTAAATCATCTAATTTACCCAAGTTGAACGCAGAAAGTGTACAAAGGGCAATTTCACCATTTTCATCATGGAAATGTTGTAATGGTTTAGTTGGCAATGCAATTTCTAAACATAAGTTAGATTGGCGCACTGGTGCAACAAGCGGATCAAACGGTGAGTGAGTATTACAGTGATCCACGTTTTGGATATAAATACGGCCAGTTGATGCACGTTCTTGCATTAATAAAGAGAATAACTCAACGGCTTTTACAGAACGTTTGCGGATATTTGGATCCTGTTCGTATTTCACGTAAAGTTCTTCAAATTTATCTTGATCCGCAAAGAAAGCTTCATAAAGTCCAGGTACATCTGAAGGACTGAATAAAGTAATGTCTGCGCCTTTAATTAAGCGTTGATACATTAATTTGTTTAACTGCACGCCGTAGTCCATATGACGAACACGGTTATCTTCCACACCACGGTTATTTTTCAATACTAATAAGCTTTCAACTTCTAAGTGCCAAATCGGGTAGTAAACTGTCGCCGCACCACCACGTACACCACCTTGAGAACAAGATTTGACCGCACTTTGGAAGTGTTTATAGAATGGAATACAGCCTGTATGGAATGCTTCACCACCACGAATTGGGCTACCTAACGCACGAATTGCACCGGCATTTACCCCGATACCTGCACGTTGTGATACGTATTTCACGATTGCTGCAGAGGTGGCATTGATAGAGTCTAAGCTGTCACCACATTCAATCAATACACAAGAACTGAATTGACGAGTAGGCGTACGAACCCCCGCCATAATAGGCGTTGGTAAAGAAATCTTAAAGGTTGATGTCGCATCATAGAAACGACGAATGTAATCCAAACGGGTTTCTTGTGGATATTTTGAGAATAAGCTCGCTGCAACTAATAAATAAAGGAATTGTGCAGATTCATAAATCTCACCGGTTACACGGTTTTGAACTAAGTATTTTCCTTCTAATTGTTTTACTGCGGCATAAGAAAAGGTCATATCACGCCAGTGATCAATAAACCCATCCATTTCATCCCATTCTTCACGAGTATAGTCGGCTAAAAGGGCGGGATCGTATTTGCCCATACGCACTAATTTTTTTACATGATCGTATAAACGAGGTGGATCAAAATGGCCATACGCCTTTTTACGTAAATGGAAAACGGCAAGGCGTGCAGCAAGATATTGATAATCCGGGGTATCTTTGCTGATTAGGTCTGCTGCTGCTTTAATAATCGTTTCGTGAATATCAGACGTACGAATACCTTCATAAAATTGAATATGAGAACGCAATTCAACTTGAGAAACAGAGACGTTTTCCAAGCCTTCAGCCGCCCAAGTAATCACACGGTGAATTTTGTCTAAATTGATTTGTTCAAGCGTACCATCGCGCTTTGTAACCATTAATCCTTTGTTCATGGGAGATAAACCTACTAGAGAAATGAATTTAATAAAACACAAGATATAGTGTTGTGGAAAATGACGGTGCACAAGATAGAGTGTTTTAAAATTGAATTCAAGCAGTAAATTTTTTACTTACATTATTGACAAAAGATAAGTCATTTAAAATAAATGACTTATCTTTCAAGTGATGTTTTTTTAGGCAGGATCTTTTTTGTAAATCTTTGTAAAGAAAAAAGTGCGGTCAAAAACGAGATGATTTTTGACCACACTTCAAGGTTTAAAAATTTAATTAATTCAAATATTTAAATACTTTGACGACTTTTTGAACACCAGACACTTTACTTGCAATTTCTGCGGCTGAGTCACCTTGTGATTGAGTGACGTTTCCGAGTAAGAATACTTCACCATTTTCAGTGATCACTTTCACATCTGTTGCTTTTACATTATCGCCAACGAAGAGTTTTGATTTAATTTGTGTGGTAATCCAACTGTCTTTTGTAATTTGTCCAAAAGTAATTTTTGGTCCAACACGTAATTCATTGTATACGTCGTTTACACCTTCTACACCTTTTGCAAGACTGGTAGCTGTTTCTTTTACACTTCCATTAGGAACTTGGCCAATTAACAATACGCGACCACTGTAAGAAACAGCATTAACACGACCTTCTGATTTAATTTGCGCATCTTTATCTAATGCGTGCCCAACTTTTAATTCTAGGGTTTCATCATCTATCTGAGTACCCATTGTTCGAGGATCTGTCGCGACTTTTGCGCCCGCAGCAGTACCACCAACAACTGCAGCAGCACAGCCTTGTAATATAATTGATGTGCCAAGTATGAAGGCTAATTTTTTAAATTGGGTTAGTTTCATATTAATAATCTCCTTATTTATTAAAATGAGTTGAGTCAACTAATTTGTCAATTAGTCTAAGAGACACTCTAGTTAGAAAATCTTTTAATGTCAAGCTCTTGGGAAAAGTGTGCTATCAACAAGCTCACAAAGTGCATTAATCACAAATAAATGATTTTCTAAAATACGTGTTTCTTTAGTGGCAGGAATGGAGATTTCTAAATCTGTTTCAGCCAATACACCTTGAATAGCATCGTTATTTGAACCCGTTAAAGCAATCACTTGAATTTCTTTATTGACTGCATTAGAAATCGTATTTAGCACGGCTTTTTCTGTTCCTAAAGGGGCAAAAGCGATCAATAAGTCACCGGGCTTCGCGATAGCGTTGAATTGATGTTGATAAAGCTGCTCGATAGGTTGATCAAAAACCAGTGAAGAACCGACCGCACTTTCAAGGCTAAGGTGTACGGATGGTAGGCTAGGACGCTCAAAATCGTAACGATTAAGCAAATTTGACACTAAGAACTGCGCATTCGCATAAGAAC
>CBCSVJ010000190.1:0-3170 GCA_965143545.1 uncultured Haemophilus sp.
TAAGCAAAAAAATAACCTTTATATTGATGATTCTTCAGGTTTAACCCCAACAGAATTGCGCTCTCGAGCACGTCGTGTGTACCGCGAAAACAATGGTTTGAGCATGATTATGGTGGATTACCTTCAGTTAATGCGTGCACCGGCATTCTCAGATAACCGAACCTTAGAGATTGCTGAGATTTCACGTTCTTTAAAAGCCTTAGCGAAAGAATTAGAAGTCCCCGTTGTAGCGCTTTCCCAGCTTAACCGTACGTTGGAACAACGTGCAGATAAACGCCCAGTAAACTCGGACTTGCGTGAATCAGGCTCTATTGAACAGGATGCTGACTTGATCATGTTTATTTATCGTGACGAAGTGTATAACGATAATTCTGAAGATAAAGGTGTTGCTGAAATCATTATTGGTAAACAACGTAACGGTCCGATTGGTCGTGTACGTTTAGCATTTAACGGTCAATTCTCACGCTTTGATAACCTTGCCGAACAGCGTGAATACAGAGATGATTATTAGGCAAGAGATAACGGATTAGAAAAATGAACGTAAAACCGGCAACAGCGAAAATCAGTTCGCTTGCCCTAAAACATAATTTACAAGTTATTAAAGAAAAAGCACCACACAGCAAAATTATTGCCGTGGTAAAAGCAAACGCATATGGTCACGGTGTGGTGTTTGTCTCATCCGCTTTAGAAAGTATGGTGGATTGTTTTGCTGTAGCACGTTTGGAAGAGGCGTTATCTTTACGCTCCAACGGTATTATTAAACCGATCTTATTGCTAGAAGGCTTTTTTGATGAAAAAGATCTGCCTATTATTGCAGTAAATAATATTGAGACGGTGGTTCATAACCGTGAACAGCTTGAAGCATTAAAACGAGCTGTAGTACCAAGTCCAATTAAAGTCTGGTTAAAAATTGATACCGGTATGCACCGTTTAGGTGTGTCGCTTGATGAAGTGGATTATTTTTATCACTTAGGTTTTGTGAGTCATTTTAGCCGTGCTGATGAGTTAGATTCAGATTACACTCAAGTTCAGTTAGATCGTTTTCTTCAAGCCACAAAAAATAAAGAGGGAGAGCGAACCATTGCCGCATCAGGTGGGATTCTATTCTGGCCAGAAGCGCATTTAGATTGTATTCGCCCAGGGATTATTATGTACGGCATTTCACCAACAGATACTGTCGGTGCTGAATTTGGTTTAACTCCCGTGATGAATTTAACGTCATCTTTGCTTTCTGTACGTGATCATAAAAAAGGGGAGCCTGTTGGCTATGGCGGTATTTGGACGAGTCCGAAAGATACTAAAATTGGCGTGGTTGCCATTGGTTATGGTGATGGATATCCGCGTGATGTGCCAGAAGGTACGCCAGTTTATCTAAATGGTCGTATTGTTCCTATTGTTGGTCGAGTTTCAATGGATATGTTGACGGTAGATTTAGGCGCAGATAGCCAAGATAAAGTAGGTGATGAAGTGATTTTATGGGGTAAGGAATTACCAATTGAAACGGTAGCTAAATACAGTGGTATTTTAAGCTATGAATTGATTACAAAATTAACGCCTCGTGTTATAACAGAATATGTCGATTAATTGTTTTTGCAAGAAAGCAAAAATGTAAAGAATTCAATTTTTAAAAGGAAATATTCATGAAAAACATTAACCCAACCAATACACAAGCTTGGAAAGCACTTGAAGCTCACCAATCTCAACTGGCTAATACCACGATTGCTGATTTGTTCAAACAAGAACAAAATCGTTTTAACGATTATTCTTTAAGTTTTGAAAATCAAATCTTAGTGGATTTTTCAAAAAATAAAATTAACCAAGAAACCCTCAAATTGCTTCGTCAATTAGCCAAAGAGTCTGCATTAGATGAAGCGATTAATGCTATGTTTACAGGCGAGAAAATTAATCGCACAGAAAATCGAGCTGTATTACATACCGCACTTCGTAACCGTTCAAATACACCTGTCTATGTAGATGGTAAAGATGTGATGCCGGAAGTGAATGCTGTATTAGCGAAAATGAGCGCGTTCTGTGATCGTGTGATTTCAGGTGAGTGGAAAGGTTATACAGGAAAAGCAATTACTGATGTGGTGAATATTGGTATCGGTGGTTCAGACTTAGGCCCTTATATGGTGACTGAAGCACTTCGTCCTTATAAAAATCACTTGAATATGCACTTCGTTTCAAACGTGGATGGTACACACATCGCTGAAACGTTGAAAAAAGTAAATCCTGAAACCACACTTTTCTTAGTCGCATCTAAAACCTTTACCACACAAGAAACTATGACCAATGCGAATTCTGCGCGTGATTGGTTATTGGCGGCAGCGAAAGATAGCAGCGCGGTGGCAAAACACTTTGCCGCACTTTCAACCAATGGTAAAGCCGTAGCAGAATTTGGAATTGATACAAACAACATGTTTGAGTTCTGGGATTGGGTTGGTGGTCGTTATTCTTTATGGTCTGCAATCGGTCTTTCAATCGCACTTTCAATTGGCTTTGATAATTTTGAAGAACTATTAAGTGGTGCGCATGAAATGGATAAACATTTCCGTACTGCACCATTAGAAAAAAATATCCCAGCGACATTAGCGTTAGTAGGCTTATGGAATACCAACTTCCTTGGTGCACAAACTGAGGCAATTTTACCTTATGACCAATATTTACACCGTTTTGCGGCTTATTTCCAACAAGGCAATATGGAATCAAACGGTAAATATGTCGATCGTAATGGCGATGTTATCCGTGATTATCAAACTGGCCCAATTATTTGGGGCGAACCAGGTACAAATGGTCAGCATGCGTTCTATCAATTGATTCATCAAGGTACGATGTTAATCCCGTGTGACTTTATCGCGCCAGCACAAAGCCATAATCCATTAGGTGATCACCATAGCAAATTGTTATCAAACTTCTTTGCACAAACTGAAGCACTTGCTTTTGGTAAAACCAAGGAAGAAGTTGAAGCAGAGTTTGTGAAAGCCGGTAAATCGTTGGATGAGGTAAAAGACATTGTGCCATTTAAAGTCTTTACCGGTAACAAACCGACCAACTCTATTTTAGTGCAAAAAATTACACCATTTGTTCTTGGCGCATTAATTGCGATGTATGAACACAAAATTTTTACACAAGGTGTGATTTTCAATATCTTCAGCTTTGACCAATGGGGC
>CBCSVJ010000191.1:0-3157 GCA_965143545.1 uncultured Haemophilus sp.
ACCAACCAAATGCTGGAATAAGCGCATTTGTTTTTTTACTAGGGCGGATTTTTGCTTATGTGGATACATTGGATCCAAATACACCACATCGGCACTCTCGGTTTGTGGATTGAGTTCGGCAATATGATGAACATCTAGTAAACGCATATTTTGTTGCATCATTTCGCCTATTTCTGCATCCTGATAGGCACGGTTGAGCCCATCCTGTAAAAGCAAATATACCACTGGATGGCGTTCTACTAAGCGCACTTGGCAACCGATAGAAGCTAAAACAAAAGCATCTCGACCAAGTCCTGCTGTGGCATCAATCACGCTCGGCAATTCTGCGCCCTTAATGCCTACAGCTTTGGCAATAGCTTCGCCACGTCCACCGCCAAATTTACGACGATGGGCCATTGCACCGGCTACGAAATCCACAAATACATCGCCAAATTTCGGCTCGTCTAGTTTACGCAGGGCAAGATGGGTTTCAGTTTGCACCAATGCAAGCGGACTTTCAGTACAATGCTCGATACTAAAAGGGGAACAAAGTGCGGTCAATTCTGACAATGTTCCCTCTTCAGCAAGCAGTTGAATTTTTATTTTCTCACCAGCCATACGCCGCTTTCCATATGATCCGTGTAAGGGAATTGGTCAAACAGTGCCGCTTTTTCAATGCGGTGTGTTTGGCTTAGGGTCTGTAAGTTCTCGCAAAGGGTATGAGGATTACAGGAAATATACAAACTACGATCGTAATTCTGCACCAGTTTTACCGTGTCAGGATCAAGCCCTGCTCGTGGTGGATCAACAAAAATCGTATTGCATTGATAGGTTTTTAAATCAATACCTTTTAAGCGATTAAACTCACGTACGCCATTCATTGCTTGGGTAAACTCTTCTGCGGACATACGGATAATTTGCAGATTATTTATCTTATTTTCCGCAATATTAAATTGTGCGGCAGCAACGGATGGCTTAGCGATTTCGGTAGCAAGAACTTTGCGGAAGTTTTGTGCAAGGGCGATAGAGAAATTGCCGTTACCGCAGTACAGCTCTAATAAATCCCCTTGAGAACCTTGAGTGCAATCAATCGCCCATTCCAACATCTTGCAATTTACAGCTGCATTAGGCTGGGTAAAGCTGTTTTCCACTTGGCGATAAACATAATTACGCCCTTTCACCGGTAATACTTCATCGACAAAATCCTGCGCTAAACAGATTTTTTGTTTACTCGCACGACCAATCAGCTGCACATCAAAACTAAGTTGTTGTAATTCTTCTTTTAAGCGTGTAGCAGCGCTTTGCCATTCTTCTGTGAGTTGCTTGTGGTAAAGCAGGCTTACAATAATCTTATTGCTGAGCGTGCTCAAATAATCAATTTGGAACAGTTTTTTATGTAATACTTCCTGCATTTTTAACAATGGCAGTAAGGTTTTCATCATGCGATTGATCAGTTCGCTGGCAATTGGGAATTCATCCACTCGATAACGCTGCAAAGTGCTTTGATCAAACATGATGTGATAAAAATCGCCTTTATCATGCCAAATACGAAATTCTGCACGCATCCGATAATGGCTGGTCGGCGAATCAAACACGGCTATTTCTGGGGCGTTAAAGGGCTGCAAAAGTGCGGTCAGCTTTTCGGTCTTTTTTTGCAGGAGTTCGGTATATTGGGAAATGGGTAGTTGCATTGATGTTTACGTTTGAATGATAAATATCCCACAGCCCTTGGCAAGCATGGGGATTGGTAAAAAAACAAAAGGCAAGCTTCTGCCTGCCTTTTAAAATGTATTATTCGCCAGAATAATCTTCGCCGCCAGAAGCCGCTTCGCTCACATCACCTGATAAGGTGTAAACACGTTTTGTTGTGTTAATGCGAGTACGATATTTATTCCACGTTTTTTCGAAGAAAGTTTCCGGTGCACGTTCACCACGGCAAAAAGCAACAAATTCTTTTTCTTCTTTTGTCGTTGGCTTGCGCTCGCCTGAATCTAATGCTTTAAACGCTTGGCCATATTGCTCCAATACTTGGGATTCTTTGATTGTATAATCA
This sequence comes from uncultured Haemophilus sp., assembly GCA_965143545.1. Classification (GTDB taxonomy): domain Bacteria; phylum Pseudomonadota; class Gammaproteobacteria; order Enterobacterales; family Pasteurellaceae; genus Haemophilus_D. The sequence goes on from CBCSVJ010000191.1 coordinate 2,033, forward strand.
CCGTGACGGGAAAATCCGCGTGGGTAGTTTTTGTCGTCAAAAAAACGACGAGTAACACTGAAACTAGCAGCCATAATATCATCTCTCTTCTTTATATTTAAAAACGGCAGGCATTAAACCAATTTTTTTTTATTTTTGCAATAAACCTTTCACGGTTTCTACGTAATCTTTGACGAAATCATCGTAATTTAAGCCTTCAGGGTTCACACGATATTTGCCATTTACATAAAAATCAGGTACACCACGTACTTGAAACTGTTCCGCTGCATTTACTTGTTTATTCACTAAACCGTTTACAGCAAAGCTGTTGATGTTGTTATCAAATTGTTCAGCTGTAACCCCGTTATCAATGAAGATTTTGCGAATATCATCCATTGAGCTTAATTTATCTTGCTGTGCGGCTTCAAATAAAGGCGCTTTCACTTTGCTTTCTGCACCAAGAGCCATCGCTAATGCCCATGCACGAGTGAGGTTTTCAGATTGACGACCTAAGAAGTTAACATGATATTGTTTAAATTCAGTGCCTTGTGGCAAGCCTTCTGCAACTTGTTTTGGAATGTGGTATTCCATTTCAAAGGCATAGCAATGTGGGCAGTAGAATGAGAAAAATTCAATCACTTCTGGTTGTGCGGAAGCTGTTTGACTCACTTGAACGTATTGTTTGCCTTCTTCTAGGTTGGCTGCGAATGCATTAAATGAAAATAAAGCACCGAGTAAAAATAAAACTTTTTTCATTTGTTTTCCTTATTTAATAATTCCACGCGCTTTTAACAAGGCGGTTTTAAAATCTTCTTCATAATCTTTTTTGATGCCAGGAATTGGCTCAAGTTTATCTGTGCCGTGCATTTTTAAATGATAAATAATCACTTCATCAGATAATTCTGCTACGGGTTTATCAAAACCTGCTTCATCAGCAATTTTTTGCAGAATTTGTAGCAAGCTCAGATCTGGGTCTTTAGACCAATAAGGTTGTAAAAGTTCCAATACTTCATTTAAACGCTTACATTTCATTGCTATTTCCTTTTAAATGGAGAAAAATAAGGCTAGATCATACTTCAAATAAGGCAATAAGAAAATATGAAATACACAATAAGTGCGGTTATTTTAGCGGGTGGAAAAGCACGG
>CBCSVJ010000192.1:0-3150 GCA_965143545.1 uncultured Haemophilus sp.
CAGTGGGGTCAACAAAATACCAACGGCCATCGATTTTTACAAAAATAGAATGTTCGTGATGCACTTGTGGCTGTTCGCTACCTTGAAAATGCGCCTTAAATTCAACCGCACTTTGTGTTTTGGTTAAGGTTTCTGTTTTGACAATGTCTAAACCAAGCCATTGCGTTTCATCAGCCCAATCTTGCAGGGCTTTTTCATCTAATAAGGTTTGTTGGCTTGGTACCGTGGTTTGCACAATATAGGGAATATTTTTGAGCACAAACGCTGAATAGCGGGAACGCATGAGTTGTTCCGCTGTTTCTGGAAACATATTGCCTGAATGAAAGCGTCCGCAACAATCTTCGTAAGAAAGCGAAGATTGGCATGGGCAAAGTGCGGTCGTTTTAGCCGACATTTTTAGCCGCCTGTTGTAAATGATGTAATTGTGAATTGATCGAACGTTTAAACGCAGGCGCTAATTCTTCAATGGCTAAGGCTTCTTCTAGTTCTGCAATACTTGAAGGCGCGGAGAGTTGCGTATTTAGACGACGAATTGTCCATTCAGGATAAGGTCGATGTTGCAAAATGAGTTCATCGCCTTGATGAATTTCACCTTCTTCAATCACTCGCACATACCAGCCTGTCCAACCTGATTGACGAATAACCTCTCTTGTATTCTCATTCTTGGTATTATGAGATAAACGCTCGCAAGGTTTGCGGGGTTGAGACACTTCTAACAGAGTAGAGCCAATTTTGTAACGATCGCCTACACAAACATTATCTTCATGTAAGCCTGATACCACAAAGTTTTCACCGTAAATCGCACTGCCGTGGAAATCAAACTTTTCACCAAGTAGCTCGTTTAAAGCAGGGAAAGACACATCAGACATGAAAAACAAGGCTTTATCTACGCCACCATGATGCGCTTTTAAACCGACATCATTGCCTTCTGCTCCAAGCGCATGCACTTTCACCATGGATACTGGTTTTTTACGAATCGCGCTTTCATATGAGCTACCATCAGGGAACGTTAAGGTTTCTATCAATCCTGTTTTAATAATAAGAATTTTTGCGTTTGACATCTATTTTTCCTGCTTTGAGTCAGTTTTGAGAAATTATACCGTAAAATCACTTAAATTTTGACCGCACTTCGTTTTTTCCTTATTATTCGTTTAAATAAAACCAACAAAACAAAGGAATCTTTATGCAATATTCTCTCGCGCGTACCGAACAAGGTCAAACCCTTGGTATTACCGCAAAAATGGCAAACCGTCATGGCCTGATCGCAGGGGCGACAGGGACGGGGAAAACCGTAACATTACGTAAAATGGCGGAAGCGTTCAGTGATGATGGCGTGCCGGTCTTTTTAGTTGATGTAAAAGGCGATTTGTCTGGTTTAGTCAAAGCGGGCACATTCAGTGGCAAAGTGGCGGAACGCATTGAGCAATTTGATTTAGGTGGCGAGAGTTATTTAAATGGCTATCCTGTGTCATTTTGGGATGTATTCGGTGAAACCGGTATTCCACTTCGCACCACGATTTCTGAAATGGGACCATTATTACTTTCCCGTTTATTAAATTTAAACGCAACTCAAGAAGGCTTATTAAACCTCGTATTCCGTGTGGCAGATGACAAAGGTTTGTTACTCATCGACTTAAAAGATTTACGTGCAATGCTTAAATTTGTGGCAGAGAATGCAAAAACCTTCCAAGTAGAATACGGTAATGTTTCAGCCGCGAGTGTGGGCGCGATTCAACGTGCCTTACTGACACTTGAAAATGAAGGAGCGACCAATCTTTTTGGTGAACCTGCATTAAATCTTGAAGATTGGTTACAAACCCGTGATGGTCGTGGTGTGATCAATGTTTTAAATTCTGAAAAATTAATTAATTCCCCAAGAATGTATAGTGCATTCTTGCTTTGGTTGATGTCTGAATTATTTGAGCAATTACCAGAAGTGGGCGATCCAGATAAACCAAAATTTGTGATGTTCTTCGATGAAGCACACTTACTCTTTGATGGCGCACCGAGTGTGTTGGTAGACAAAGTGGAACAAGTAGTTCGCTTGATTCGTTCTAAAGGGGTAGGGATTTATTTTGTGACCCAAAACCCATTAGATTTACCGGATACCGTGTTAGGCCAATTAGGTAACCGTGTACAACATGCGTTACGTGCTTTTACGCCACGCGATCAAAAAGCAGTGAAATCCGCGGCAGAAACGTTCCGTTCAAATCCTGCTGTCAATGTGGTTGAAACTATTTCAACTTTAGGTGTGGGCCAAGCATTGATTTCATTCTTAGATGAAAAAGGTATGCCAACGCCTGTTGAAGTGGCTTATGTTTACCCGCCGAAAAGCCAACTTGCCCCGATTACTGAAGAAGAGCGAGCTGCTTGGGTGAAAGACGATGATCTTTATGCATTCTATAAGGATTATGTGGATAATGAATCCGCTTTCGAAGTATTAAATGCGCAAGCGGATTTAGCGGCAGTACAACAAAAACAAGCCGAACAAGCGCAACAAGAGGAAGAAAGCGGTTTATTTGGTAGCTTAAGCCGTATGATTTTTGGAACACAAAAACGCGGAGATAAACTTTCGCCAACAGAACAAATTGTGAATAGCGTGGCAAAATCAGTGGGTCGCAATATTCGTAATGAAGTGACCAAACAAATCATGCGTGGTATCTTAGGCGCGTTGAAAAAATAACGAAAATTTGACCGCACTTTGCGGCAAGAATGAAAAAGGAGATTGTTATGTCTGATGTATTTCACTTAAACCTGACTAAAGCACACCTGAAAGGTGCAACATTAGCTATCGTGCCGGGTGATCCGGCGCGTAGCGAACGTATTGCTAAAAAACTTGATAACCCTGAGTTTCTTGCAAGTACACGTGAGTTTACTTCTTGGTTAGGCTATTTAAATGGTCAACCAGTGGTGGTGTGTTCAACTGGTATTGGTGGCCCTTCTACGTCTATCTGTGTGGAAGAGCTGGCCCAACTTGGCGTGCGTACATTCTTACGTATTGGCACAACGGGTGCGATTCAACCGCATATTAATGTGGGTGATATTCTTATTACAACGGGTGCGGTTCGTCTTGATGGTGCAAGCTGTCACTTTGCCCCAATTGAATATCCAGCAGTGGCAAATTTTGAATGTACCACGGCACTTTACAAT
>CBCSVJ010000193.1:0-3143 GCA_965143545.1 uncultured Haemophilus sp.
GAAACACAAAGTGCGGTTGATTTTCAAAATAATTTTTACCTAAAAATAGCCAAAAACTTCTTACGCTATCAATGGATTCTGCTTTATCTGTTTTCTGCGACACCGACGGTAGAGGATAAATATTTCAGAGGCAATTCCCCCCTTAAACCGCATCAATATGTGCGGAGTTTACGTTCAGGGAAATATGGTTATGTGAATGATCCGAAGATCCACGTCTCTTATGACAGTTTGCAAGAGTATGTTGAGACGTTAGAACACTGGGTGAAATCGGGTGATTTGATTGCGGAAAAAGAGTTTTACTCAAGCGTACGTTTGCGTGGCGCTAAAAAAGCGCGCGATTTACTTCAAAAAGGAATTCAATATTTAGAATTTCGTTTGTTTGATCTCAATCCGTTTGCACCTTATGGAATGGAACTCGCTGACGCGAAATTCATTCATTATTTTATTTTGTTAATGGCATGGCTTGACGATACTGCTGATCAAGAGGGCATAAAATTAGGTAAAGCACGTCTTGCTGAAGTGGCATGGGAAGACCCAAGACAGCAAAGTGCTTATGCGGTAGAAGGGGAATTAGTCCTCCTTGAAATGCTCAAAATGCTTGAGCAACTCAATGTGAGTGATGAGATTAAAACGATTGTTAAAGACAAATTAGGACAATTTGCGGATCCAAGCCAAACGCTTTGTGCAAAAGTAGTCGCGGCAATTGAACAGGTCGACAGTTACCAACAATTAGGGGCGGATATCGCGCAATCCAATAAAGCAAAAGCCTTTGAACGTTTTTATGCATTAACTGCGTTTGATAATATGGAACTGTCCACACAAGCGTTATTGTTTGATGCAATCCAAAAAGGGCTAAAGATTGAGATTTTAGATGAACGCGATCAATTTATCAGTCTTCAATTTGGCGATCATTTGGAATATGTGAAAAACGGTAATATGACTTCTCACGATAGCTATATTTCTCCACTCATTATGGAAAATAAAGTGGTGACGAAGAAAGTGTTAGCGAAAGCAGGCTTTAATGTACCGCAAAGCATCGAGTTTACCGATGTGAAAAGTGCGGTCGAAAATTTCCCACTTTTTGAGAATCGAGCTGTCGTGATTAAGCCAAAATCAACGAATTTTGGTTTAGGAATCAGTATTTTCCAACAAGGTGTAACGGATAGAGATGATTTTGCAAAAGCAGTAGAGATTGCTTTCCGTGAAGATAAAGAGATCATGGTTGAAGATTATCTACTTGGCACTGAATATCGTTTCTTTGTGCTGGGTGATCAAACGTTAGCCGTCTTATTACGTGTTCCAGCAAATGTAATTGGAGATAGTGTACATACTGTTGCTGAATTAGTTGCCGCTAAAAATGATCATCCTTTACGGGGCGATGGCAGTCGTACGCCATTGAAAAAAATAGCATTGGGGGATATTGAGCAGTTGCAGCTTAAGGAGCAAGGATTAACCGTGGATTCTATTCCTGCAAAAGATCAACTTGTTCAATTACGTGCGAATTCTAATATTAGTACAGGCGGTGATTCTATTGATATGACGGATGAAATGCATGCCAGTTACAAAGAAATTGCGGTAGGGATTAGCAAGGCAATGGGGGCGGCAGTTTGTGGTGTAGATTTAATTATTCCTGATTTGAAACAGCCGGCAGAACCGAGTTTACATTCGTGGGGTGTGATTGAGGCAAACTTTAATCCTATGATGATGATGCATATTTTCCCATTTAGTGGACAATCTCGACGATTGACAATGAATGTGATTAAGATGCTTTTCCCTGAATTGCCTTAATTTAGTTATCGGGCTTCATCAGTTGGTGAAGCCCGTTTTACATTCATCGTAATTAGGCTAAAATGGAAACAGTATTCACAATTCTAAAATGAAATTTAATGACAACTTTTACCTTAGAACCTCAAGAAAATGATCGTCTGCAATCCCTTTGCGGTGCATTCGATGAAAATATCAAACTGATTGAAAAAGAATTTAACCTCAATATTTCCCGCAATAATTTTACTTTCACGGTGAAATCTAACGATGAAAGTCCGAAACCACATCATGAGCAATTAATTGAGCGTGCGGCTAAATTAATCCAGGCATTATATGTAGAGACAGCACCAATTAAGGGGAAAGTGAAAGAACTTGAGTTGGAAGATGTGCATATTGCCTTGCAAGAGAGCAGAATGTTATCGCAAGAAGGCAGTGAGTCACGCAGTGAAAATCACGTCTATAGCACCACAATTAAAACCAAGCGAGGTTTGATTAAACCGCGTGGTGAAAATCAAATTCAGTATTTACATAATATTCTTACGCACGATATTAGTTTTGGGATTGGCCCCGCTGGCACAGGGAAAACCTTTTTAGCCGTAGCAGCGGCTGTTGAGGCATTAGAACGTCAAGAAATTCGTCGCATTTTGCTGACTCGCCCCGCGGTGGAAGCGGGCGAAAAATTAGGTTTCCTGCCTGGTGATTTAGGGCAGAAAATTGAACCTTATTTACGACCACTTTATGATGCGTTATTTGAAATGCTTGGCTTTGAACGCGTACAAAAATTGATGGAGCGCAATGTCATTGAAATCGCACCATTGGCTTATATGCGTGGTCGCACACTGAATGACAGTTTTATTATTTTAGATGAAAGCCAAAATACAACAGTCGAACAAATGAAAATGTTTTTGACTCGTATTGGTTTTAATTCCAAAGCCGTGATTACAGGGGATGTGACTCAAATTGATTTACCGCGAAGCACAAAATCGGGTTTACGCCACGCAATGGAAGTATTAAGCAAAGTGTCGGAATTGAGCTTTAACTATTTTGAGAGTAAAGATATTGTACGACATCCTGTGGTGGCAAAAGTGGTGCAAGCTTACGAAGAATGGGAAGCTCAAGATGAAATTCGCCGCCAAGAAATCGCAGCGCAGCGTCGAGCTGAACGTGAGCAAAAAGTGCGGTCAGAAAATGAAACGAATTTAGGAGAATAACCTGGGCAATATGATTATCGATTTGCAACTGGCCTGTGAAAATACAGAAGGCTTGCCATCAGAAACGCAAATTCTGCAATGGGCAACTGCCGCAGTGCAACCAGAAAGTGATAATGTGGAAATGACAGTACGCATTGTGGATGAAGCAGAAAGTCATGACTTGAATTT
>CBCSVJ010000194.1:0-3113 GCA_965143545.1 uncultured Haemophilus sp.
ATACTACAATGGCTGCTCCGCCAATAATCAGTTTTTTCATCTAATCCTCCAAATGATCAATAAAATATAAAAAGAAAGAAAAAGCTTAAAAAGCAAGGTGATTATGCCAAAAAATTGGCTTATATTTTATGTGGATTTGATTTGGCTATGGATACGATTGATTGCATTACAGGTGTTTTTAACTTATAAATAGAGATCTCCCTAAAATTCAGCAATAAAAAATGCGGATATTTCTAACCGCACTTTACGTTTTATTATCTCTCGTTTATTTCTTTGGCGCTTGCATAAAGCGGAAGAAATCACTGTCTGGTTTCAAGATCATCATATTACCTGAACCTTCAAAGCTACTTTCATACGCTTTTAAACTACGAATAAAGCTATAAAACTGTGGTTCTTGAGCAAAAGCTTGAGAATATAATTTCGCTGCTGCCGCATCACCATTACCACGTAATTCTTGTGCAGTTTTATTTGCATTCGCTAAGATCAAGGTGACTTTACGATCCACGTCTGCTTGAATGAAGGCAGCTTTTTCTTTACCTTGAGAACGGTGTTCACGCGCAACGGCATCACGTTCTGCACGCATACGTTGGTAAATCGAAGAAGAAACTTCATCCGGTAAATTGATTTGTTTTACGCGAACATCGACGACTTCAATCCCTAATTCAGAGGTACTATCCTGCCCTGAATTTAACGCTTTTTTCGCACCTGCCATTAATTCACCACGTGTACCTGAAACGATATCTTTAATTGTACGAGTACCTATTTCTGAACGCAGACGGTCATTCACTTTACGGCTTAATAAGCTTGCAGCTTGGTTATAATCGCCACCACCCGTTGCAGTATAGAAACGACCGAAATCGCTGATTTTCCATTTCACATAGGAATCCACCAACAAGTCTTTTTTCTCGACTGTCACAAAACGAGTAGCAGAACCATCAAGGGTACGAATACGCGCATCAAGCACTTTAATGCTATCAATTAAAGGCAATTTGAAATGCAAACCTGGTTCATACACAACCACTTTGTTTCCTGCATCACGTTGCACTTTGTTAAAACGCAACATGATGCCACGAGTGCCCTCAGTTACAACCACGACGCTGGAATATAGCACCGCAGCAATCACCACAATAATCGGAAGTAAAAATTTACGCATTAGTTAAATCTCCCTTGGCGAATGCCTTCATTTGATTGAACTGGTTGAGCCGTTTGCGTTTCTACACGACGTTCCTGTGTTGAAACAGGTGTAGAACTGACCGCACTTTCAGGCGTTGTAGTAGTCGGTTGAGCCGCTTTTTTACCCATTAATTGTTCTAATGGTAATACGGTTAAATTGTTACCATTATTTGCATCTAACATGACTTTCGGCGTATTTGCCATGACTTTTTCCATGGTTTGAATATAAAGACGCTCTTTTAACAAATCAGGCGCAGCTTTAAATTCAGGTAGAAGACGTTGTAAACGTTCCACTTCCCCTTGCGCATCAAGTACAACACGATCTTTGTAAGCAGTAGCTTCTTCTATAATACGCTGTGCGTCACCGCGAGCGATTGGCTCTTTCTCACGAGCATAAGCTTCGGCTTCACGAATATAACGTTGTTCGTCTTCCTGTGCTTTAATCGCATCATCGAAAGCATCTTTCACTTCTTCTGGTGGACGCGCAGATTGGAAGTTCACGTCAATAACTTCAAGCCCCATGTCATAAGGTTTAATAATATCGTTCAACGCTTTCCAAGTATTTTCACGCACCACTGCTCTACCCGTTGTCAGAATATCATTCATGGTCATATGGCCGATCACATAACGAAGCGCACTGTCCGTCGCTTGTCCGAGACTATTATCTGCATTACTCACGCTAAACAAGTATTTTTCTGGATTTTGCACGCGATATTGTACGGTCATTTCCACTTTAACCATGTTTTCATCTTTGGTTAACATTGCACCTTGCGTTTTAAGCTCGCGAACTTGTTCTACATTCACTGGAACCACTTTATCAATGAAAGTTGGTTTCCAGTTCAAACCTGGTTGAACGGTAGAATGAAACTCACCAAAACGTAATGTCACACCACGTTCCGCTTCTTTAATAGTGTAAAAACCGCTTGCACCCCAAATAATTCCCCCGATCACCGCAGCGATCGGTAAAATTTTACCTAAATTGAATGAAGGTATATTCGGCGAAGTATTATTTGAACCGCTTTTTTTATTACCCCCACCTAATTTTTTCAACAGATTATTGAATACTTCTTCAATATCTGGTGGTGATTGCTCCTGATTTTTATTGTCTCGCGAGCCCCAGCCATTTTCATTTTGCTTATCTGATGAATTATCTGACTGTTTTGGACCGCTGCTCTGTCCCGGTTTACCCCAAGGATCTTGATCTGGACCGTTTTGCGACATTACGTTCTCCATTTGTCTAAAAATTTTAATGAGTTTATCGAAATAAATGGGGTTAGTCTATGAAAATACAAGTGGCGAATCAAGTTTTATAAAATAAAAAATCCTTGAATATTTTCAAGGATTTTCTTTTATTCATTTACTTGGTAAATCAAGGATTTTTTTATATTTTTTTCGAGTAATTTTTTTCCATCCCAGTGATAAAAGTGCGGTTGGATTTTTGACTGATTTATAAATGCCGCAAAGTAAAAAGGCAATTCATCCGTAAAGATCAACTTACCTTTCGGACAATAATCTGAAAAGATCTGCAGTTGTTCTGGCAAATGCGTCACACTTGATAACTTCACTATTCCTACGCCTTGTGATTTCAATACAGCTTCACGCAAACACCAACAACGATAAAAAGCCTGTTCTTCGTCAGGCTGTTTAGCAAACCATTCTTGTTCTGCTTGTGGCGCAAAATGAGCCATGAGTGCAGAAAAATTCCGTTTTTTTGAAAATTCAATATCAATACCGACCGCACTTTTTTCTGATTCATTAATATGCAGTAATACGGCGACCCAATCATCAGAGTGACTAATATTAAAGTCAATATTCTCGACAGGAAATTGTGGTCTACCACTTTGTGTACGATAAATTCGCCCTAAAAGGGCGGTTGATTTTTCCGCTGTTTTTAGCAACTGCCAAAGTAAAAAATGCGCCAATCGACGGCATTGATGTCG
>CBCSVJ010000195.1:0-3104 GCA_965143545.1 uncultured Haemophilus sp.
ATCCAAACAATATTCAAACGAACAGAACTGATATTGATGACCTAAAAAAGAGAATCAGTCACAATTCTGCAAACAATACCCAGAACACCAAAGTACTTAATGATAAAGTAAACAATAACGTGCAAAATATTGCTAATCACGCTTCACGTTTAGATCACTTATCAAATCAAGTTATGACAAATACGAAAGAGATTTCTGATTTACGTTCTGAAATGACTCGTTCTACTGAATCATTGCGCTCAGATTTGAAACACAACGTGAAAAAATTACGCGCAGGTATTTCAAGTGCCATTGCATTAACACAAGTACCTCAAGCCATTACCTCTGGGGAAAGTGTGCTTGGTGTAGGTGCAGGAACTTTCCGTAATGAAAGTGCACTAGCAGTGGGTTATTCTCGTGCATCTGATAATGGTAAACTGCTATTTAAAGTAGGCGGTACTGCAAGTAGTCGTGGTGATTTTGGTGCAGGTGCGGGTGTTGGGATACGCTGGCGCTAACTAAACACTCGTATAAATAACGAAAGCACGCTTAATGCGTGCTTTTTTATATCCATAAAATATCGAGAATATATGATTTAAAAAATGATTGGATATTTACAAAGAATTGTAATTTGAATGGCGGTGAGAGGGGGATTCGAACCCCCGATGCACTTTCGCACATACACGCTTTCCAGGCGTGCTCCTTCAACCACTCGGACATCTCACCGTTTTGAAGTGCGTGAAATATAAAGATTTATTCAAGATTAGTCAAGTTTTTTGAGCTAGAACATAAAAAACCCTTTTCCTTTTAGCTAAAATATAGACTTATCTCTTTTCTATCGTCGTATTTTTATGCAAATCAAATCACTCTTTTCTAAAAATGTGTTTCTGGCTGTCAAACCATTTAGCGCATTGAAAGAATCTTTCCGTGAAGGTTACGGAAAACAAAAATTGATTAAAGATATTATTGCGGGGCTCACCGTGGGCGTCATTGCGATTCCCCTCTCCATGGCCTTAGCGATCGCCAGCGGTGTTCCACCACAACATGGTCTTTATACGGCTATCGTAGCGGGTATCGTGATTGCGTTAACCGGTGGATCGCGTTTCAATATTTCAGGGCCAACCGCGGCATTTGTTGTAATTTTATATCCCGTCACCCAACAATTTGGACTCAGCGGATTGCTTATAGCGACGCTACTTTCGGGGATTATTTTAGTCATCATGGCCTTGTCTAGATTAGGGCGATTAATTGAGTACATTCCTCTCCCCGTTACACTTGGTTTTACCTGCGGAATTGGGATCACTATCGGCACCTTGCAAATCAAAGATTTCTTAGGTCTAGACATTGCTCAGATGCCACCTCACTATATTGAAAAAGTGCAAGCTATTTTGACCGCACTTCCGACGATTAACTGGGCAGACACCGCTGTTGGAGTGGTCACCTTATTTCTCCTCACCCAATGGCATAAGCTTCGTTTACCCTTGCCGGGTCATTTACCTGCGGTCATTATTGGGACACTCATGGCATTAGCCTTAGGACAATTTGGTTTCTCCGTTGAAACTATTGGTACGGCATTCCAATACACCTTATCTGATGGTACAACAGGACATGGTATCCCTAATGTCTTGCCTGAATTTGCCTTACCTTGGAATATTCCTAATGCACAAGGTGAAGTCATCAATTGGAATTTTGATCGCATACAAGATATCTTGCCTGCCGCCTTTTCAATGGCTGTATTAGGCGCGATTGAATCACTACTTTGTGCGGTCATCTTAGATAATATGACGGATACCAAACATCATTCCAATAATGAATTACTCGCCCAAGGTTTAGGTAATATTATTTCACCATTCTTAGGCGGAATTACGGCAACTGCAGCAATTGCACGTTCTGCAGCCAACGTTAAATCTGGGGCTGTATCACCAATAGCCAGTGTAATTCATGCACTCTTAGTTTTATTCTCGCTATTATTCTTTGCGAATGCCCTGTCTTATTTGCCACTCTCTTCTATGGCTGCATTGCTATTAATGGTAGCTTGGCATATGGCGAATGTACCTGAAATCATTCGGTTAGCACGTCGGTCAACAAAAAATGAAATTGCTGTGTTGTTCACTTGCTTAATTCTCACCGTGTTATTTGATATGGTGATCGCCATCTCTGTCGGCGTATTATTAGCGAGCCTCTTATTTATCCGTACCATTGCAGAAATGACAAAAACGATTGAACAACCCGTGCCAGAAGATCTAAATGATGTGTTAGCTTATCGTATCATTGGTCCATTATTATTTTCTGCGGCAGATAAACTCTTTGCAGATTTACACGATAAAACCGTACATTCCTATCACTAGATAAAACATATCGTATTACAATGCGATGCCGTGACTGTTCTGGATACTGGGGGAATTCATGCACTCACCCACTTTGTACAACATATGTTGCCACATCAACAAATCTACTTGTGCAATATGCAGTTCCAACCACTCAGAATGTTAGTGAAATCAAACTCTGTTCCTGAATTGCAAAAAATCAACTACGGCTCAGATTTACAAGATGTGTTTAATAAAATTCGTGAGTTTGAACAAGCAAATCCATAAAACACTAAAAAGCGTGCTAAAATAGGCACGCTTTTTTATCAATAAAAATAAAGGAATTCAGAATGCGTCCAAATAATCGTGAAAATCATCAATCTCGTCCAATTAAAATCACCCGTAATTACACAAAACATGCTGAAGGCTCAGTATTAGTGGAATTTGGTGATACTAAAGTTTTATGTACAGCGAGTGTTGATGAAAGCGTACCGCGTTTCTTAAAAGGACAGAATCAAGGTTGGGTGACAGCAGAATATGGCATGTTACCACGCTCGACACACAGCCGTATGCAACGTGAGGCCGCAAAAGGTAAACAAGGTGGACGCACCATGGAAATTCAACGCTTAATCGCTCGATCATTACGTGCCATGGTTGACTTAGAAGCTCTTGGCGAACGCTCGATTACCTTAGACTGCGATGTGATTCAAGCGGATGGCGGTACAAGAACAGCTTCTATCACTGGTGCAGCAGTGGCTTTATGTGATGCTATCAACGGTTTAATCGCTAACGGCACATTAAAAACCAATCCAATCAAAG
>CBCSVJ010000196.1:0-3102 GCA_965143545.1 uncultured Haemophilus sp.
AAATTCAAAACCAACACATCAGGCATATCAAACAATCCGTGAGATTGTTTTTCTAGCCATTTACCTGCACGCACTGCGCCATTAGCAAATGTCATACGGCTTGATGCTTTGTGAGCAATTTCAACACGCTCACCGATATCTGCAAACCATACACTATGTTCACCCACGACATCAGAGGCACGAATGGTAGAGAAACCAATTTCATCACGTTTGCGTTCGCCTGTAATGCCTTCGCGACAAAATACGCCATGCGTTTTCAAATCACGACCAAGGGTTTTCGCAATGTGTTCGCCCATTGAAAGTGCGGTACCCGATGGTGCATCCACTTTATGACGGTGATGCGCTTCAATGATTTCGATATCGCAATAATCGCCCATCACTTTGGCGGCTTTTTCTAATAGTTTAAATACCAGATTCACCCCTACGCTAAAGTTTGAGGCAAATACAATGGCAATTTTTTCTGATGCAGCTTGAATTGCGGCTTTACCTGCATCATCAAACCCCGTGGTACCAATCACCATCTTTTTGTTATTAGCAACACAAAATGCGATGTGCTCAAGCGTACCTTCTGGACGGGTGAAATCAATCAGCAAATCAAAATTGTCTTTTTCTGCGTTTAAATCATCTGATACTTTGATACCTAATGCACCAATGCCTGCAAGCTCGCCGGCATCAGCACCAACTAAAGAGGAACTTTTACGCTCAAAAGCAGCACCTAATTCAGCCCCTTCTGCATTATGTACGGCTTGAATTAATTGACGCCCCATTCTTCCGCCAGCCCCGGCGATCGCAATTTTTAATGTCATGTTTTGTCCTTTTTTAATCAAATTAAAGCGTGTTGAACGCCACTATAAATTAAATAGATTCCGAAGAAAATAAAAATCAGCCCTGCTGCATTATCAATATAGCGACTATATTGGCTATAAAACTGTTTTGCAACAGAACGTGAGAAAAGCACCGAAATGATGTAGAAATATAAAAAAGTTTCTACGGTAATCACAGCAAGTGCGGTCAAAATTTGTGATGTTTCGGTAATATTCACTAAAACCAATGACATCACACTGCTGAAATAAATCACCACTTTAGCATTAGACAAATTAACCAATAAGCCTTTCATAATGCTTTTTAAAGTCGATTGATTTGGCACATTTGCATTCTGTTTTTCATCAAAAACCGTATTGGTTTTCACTTTTGCCATTTTAATGCCGAGATAAACTAAATACGATCCACCAAGCATCATCACAATGCCTTGAATAATTGGCATGGTGGCAAAAATGATGGCAAGTCCTAAAACGGCAGCCGTAGCCCAAATTAATACACCAATGGTAATCCCAATCACGCCACCAATGGCTTCTCGACGGGAACTCATGGCAGAAATTCGGCTGACATAGAAAAAATCAGGGCCTGGCGAAAGTAAACCAACAAGATGAATAATTATCAAATTTAGCATGGTAAGCCTACAATACGTAGTATCACGATCACGATAACAGCATAAACTGCCGCTAAAACGTCATCCACCATAATCCCAAAACCGCTTTCCAGTTTTTGGTCAAAGTATCGGATTGGATAAGGTTTTAAAATATCGAAGAAACGAAACAATACAAAGGCAATCAAAATCCAAGTGAATGACAAAGTTGGAATCGCCGCTAACACAATAAATACCCCAACAAATTCATCCCAAACAATGGAGCCGTGATCATGAACGCCCATATCATCTGCGGTTTTTTGACATAGATAACAGCCAAGCGCAAAGCAAAGTGCGGTCAAAATTAAGAAGATTTTTAGTCCAAGGCAAGCTAATAATGCCGAACCTAAAATCGTTCCAGCTAAACTTCCCCATGTACCCGGTGCTGGACGAATTAATCCTGAACCAAAACCTAATGCAAGTAAATGAACTGGATTTTTTAAGCTGACTCTATCAAGAGGTGAACTATTCATTATTTATCCTTAAAATGATCGAAACCAGACGGCACTTGATAATTGATTACACGTCCATCTTTTAAAAAAGTAATCGGATTGTTATTTTGCGGAACAATTTTTCCGATACAGGTACAAGGTACATTCAACGCTTGAGATAACTTCTCAATCTTAGATTTTTTATTTACAGGAATCGTAAAGCAAAGCTCATAATCTTCCCCGCCACTTAATGCAAACGCTTCTGCTTTTTCTAAGCTATATGTTTTTTTGAGTGATGTGGATAAAGGCAAGAAGGATAACTCAATCTCCGCAGAATATTGGCTTCTCGTTAAAATGTGCCCTAAATCAGCGACAAGACCATCTGAAATATCAATGCATGAATGCGCTACATTCACTAATGCTTGCCCTAATTCAACGCGTGGCGTCGGGTGAAAATGGCGTTTTACTAAAAATTCAGTATCAAAATCGACCGCACTTTTACCCTGTAAGATCCAATTTAAACCCGCCGCGCTATCACCTAACGTGCCCGATACATAAATTAAATCGCCAACCTTCGCGTTATGTCGGAATAAAGCCTTTCCTTTTGGTACAAAACCTTGTGCCGTAATGGTTACAGAAAGTGGGCCTTTCGTTGTATCACCACCAATTAACGTCACATCATATTGATTTAATGTATCAAACAAACTTTGACTAAATTGGCTTAGCCAGTTTTCATCAACTTTAGGTAATGTGAGTGCAAGAGAAATCCAAGCGGGTTTAGCGCCCATAGCTGCTAAATCACTTAGATTTGTCGCGATAGCTTTATACGCTAAATCTTTTGGAGAAATGGAAGATAAAAAATGCGTGCCCTCGACCATTGTATCGGTGGTAATCGCAAGCTGATAGCCTTCAGGGATATGAGTGATCGCACAATCATCCCCAATACTGAAATCAACAAAGTGTTGATTGCCTTTTTGTATTGAGAAATATCGCCCTATAAGATCAAATTCACCCGAACTCATTTTATCTGCGCACCAAAAAACAAAGGGCAGACATTTGTCTACCCTACATTTGAATAATTATTTGCGACCTAATGCAGGAGCGACTTTATCCAATACACCGTTAATGTATTTATGGCTTTCATCTGCACCAAACACTTTCGCCACTTCAATTGCCTCATTAATCGCCACTTTATACGGTACATCT
>CBCSVJ010000197.1:0-3101 GCA_965143545.1 uncultured Haemophilus sp.
TTACAAACAATAAGTGTAGATTCTATGGGGATTTATAAGAAATGTAAACAGCGAACACTTGTTAGCTAAACTTGTCGGATCAGTCAGTGAAATTAAGATAAAAGAAAAGCGAACACAAGGTTCGCTTTTAAGAAATTAAGATTTAAAGAAATCTAACCAGCTTTTTTTCGGCGTTTCCGAACGGAAAGCAATTCGATTTTGAATTAAACGCGCAATAGGCTCTTTGCCCTTCGCATATTCTTCTTTCTCTTCCAGTAAATCGCGGTCAAATAGGATTTTAGCTGTTTGATAAATATCTTCGACTTGATAGATAAAGAACTGCTCATTTTTCACCGCCTCAACCACTTCATCAGATAAACTTAATTGCTGAATTGTTGTTGCAGGAATAATCACCCCTTGTTTACCCGTCAAACCACGACGTTGGCAAATAGTGAAAAAGCCTTCAATTTTATCATTCACACCACCTACTGCGTGCACCAAACCAAATTGGTCAATGGTACCGGTAATCGCAATATTTTGTGGCAATGGCAAATCGGATAACGCACTGACCAATACGGAGAAAATGGCTAAAGACGCACTATCACCATCAATTTCACCATAAGACTGCTCAAATACTAAAGAAGCAGAAAATGGTAACTGTGATGGCAACTCTAAGATACTTGCCAAGCACGCTTCAGAAATCATCATGCCTTTTCCGTGAAGGTTGCCCGCTAATTCGTTTTTACGCTCCACATCCACGACTTCACCATCACCAAACTGCACTAAACAACTGATGCGAGAAGGTTCACCGAAACAAACGGGTGTGCCTGGATATTCAATCACAGACAAGCCATTAATCTGCCCAACAATTTCGCCGTTGGTTTCCACATAAATTTGTTCGTTAAGAATATCAGCATAAGTACGTTCACGTAAAAAACCGTGCTGTTCGTTCTTTTGTTTAAAAGCTTGCTCAAAATCAACCGCACTTAAGGTTTGTTTTTGTGACAACGTCGCGGCATTAAGCAACATTTCTGTTATTTTTAACGGGGAAATGTTAATTAAAAAGCGATCTTCACTCTCACGCACCAATAACTGATAGAGTTTATTTAATGCGGTTAAATCTAAATCGAGCTCATATTTTGAGGCTAATGCCAACACATAATTAGCCCAATTTTCTTGTGCTTTAGGTTGTGCAACAGAATAATAACTTTCAATTTCAGCATAATCAGCCAAGCTGTAAAGATCTTCTTCTAACTCACCTAAGGTCGCAATTTCAGTGCGATTGCCTAAAATCACCACTTTTAAATTAAGTGGATAACTTGGAATATCACAAGGCAAGGTTTTAAATGGATGGGCTGAATACCAATCAAAAGTTTGCGTTTGTAAAATATGTTTTAAGCGTTGCCATAAATCAAATTGGCTTAGCATCGTTGCTGCGCTTAAAATCAAAACACCCCCATTGGCTTGATGCACTAAACCAGGTGTAAGTAAAATATCTTGCGAACTTGGATGAACACGCACACTACCAAAAAGGCTAAATTGATCGGCATGTAATGCCTTCAGCACATCACCTTGTGCAGCAAAATTATCAACGAGAGATTGGGCTGGCTCAGTATAAATACGAGGAAAAGAAAAAGAATCCCCCTGCTCAACCACATAATTTACCCCAAAAACTGACCGCTCTTTTGGCTGTTCTTGGCGAATAAATTCTGCTAATAAATTAGCATATTCTGCTTGATCATCGGCTTTTAAAACTAATAGAGAGCGACGGGGCTGTTTTAAAAATAAAGAAATCGCTTTTGTGGCATGTTTTTGTAATGACCAAAAATCAGCCTTTTCAGCTGAAAGTTCAGTAATCGATAATTCTGGTTGTAAGGCTTGCCAATTTAAGGCTTGTTCCGAAGATGTTGAAGTCACGACATATCTCGCTTTAATTAAATTGGCGGTATTATCGCACACTTCACACTGAGTGAAAATCCGTTATAAAAATCTACTGGAAAATTTTGTTTAAAGCGCGTATATTTATGAGGTTACCACGTCACTAAAAAGTATAATAAAACGATGAAATATCAAAAATTAGAAAATCAAGAAGCAAACTGGAAATGGATTTATCTCATTCGCAAACATCGCGAAGGGGAAAAAATTACCCGTTATGAAGAAAAAAGCTTAGAAGAAAGCAAAGTTCAAGAATTAATAGAATGTCAGAATTATCCTGAAAAAATCGAGGAATGGATTAAAAATCACCTTTTTCTTGATTTACCTATTAAGCTTGATCAGGCTATTCGTGCAAGACGTAAACGCTTTTTTAATGCAGAAAAGCAATCAACAAAGAAAAAATCTATTGATTTAGAATATGATGTTTGGCTTCGTTTGTCTAAATATTCAAGAAAAATGAAAATGACACTTTCTGAAACCATCACTTATATGATTGATGAACGTGAAAGCAAAGCATTATATGAAAGCCAAATGACAGCAATGAAAGCTGGTTTGAAAAACTTACTCAATAAATAAGATGAAAAAAAGCCAAGGTCTAAACCTTGGCTTTTGATTATGCTAAATAGAGAAGATTTTGAAACGTTTTAGCGTTTCGCTTATTCCGCAATCGGAATTATTTTTGTGGCGTGAGATCCTTTGTCGCCGTGAATTACTTCAAATTGCACGCGTTGTCCCGCTTTCAATGAACGGTAACCATCCATTTCAATTGCTGAATAATGTGCAAAGATGTCTGTATCCACGCCTTCTGCAGAAATAAATCCAAATCCTTTTGCGTTATTAAACCATTTTACTACACCAATTTCCATAGTAGACCTCTATAGGCTTCGCCCTTAATACTTAAAAACAATAAGACTCATGCCTTATCACCTCAATTGGAAATATATTCAAACATTTTATTTTTTTATGCAACAAGGAAACTTTAAAAATGATACATTGATCACAAAAATTTTTATTTATTTACTGTCAGAAGCTTCTTTCTCATCTTTTTGATGAATTTCACGCAATGCTTTTGCCACAATTTGAATCGCTTCACCGCTGCTAATACCTTGTGCCATTAATTCCTGAATTTGCTCCACTGCTTTTTGTTGCTGTTCGTGGGTTAAATTAATATCTAAAATGATTTATTC
>CBCSVJ010000198.1:0-3078 GCA_965143545.1 uncultured Haemophilus sp.
TAAGGGAAACTCAACAACGGAAAGTGGACTTCATCATTAGTTTTGTTTCAGGAAACCTTCAATTTGTTTTGCCATAATTATGCTCGCTTCTAAGCCCCGACCGCGAGCCCACATGTCAGCGTCAACGCTGTAAACATGATTCGCTTTTACGGCAGGAATGGCTTTCCAAAGTGGCTCGGCTTCCCATTTGCGCGCAATACTTTCATCACGATAATGGGCGATGAACAAGTATTCCGGTTTTTCCATTACTAATTGTTCAAGGTTGATTTCCACGAAAGCCTGATCGCTATTGAGTTTGGTTGGGGCAAAACCTAATGTCGTTAAGAAACTACCCACATAGCCATTGTCATTTTGGATATTAAATTTATCTTCTCGGGAAGTACCAAATGAGGCTTTTTTGCCTTGTACACCTAGATTTTTTGCAATGTTGGCAATGTAATCATTATGTTCATTGATCTTCGCTTTCATTTCAGCGCTTTTACCCACTAAATCACCAATTTTCTGCGCAGTTTCAAGATTTTCTTGGTAGCTTTCATGACGAGAATCGAACATCACTGTTGGCGCAATTTTTTTCAATTCTTCAAATACTGCAGTATGGCGAGATGGATCAGCAATAATTAAATCGGGTTTGAGGGAAGCAATCACTTCAAGACTCGGTTGAGAACGCGTACCAACGGATTGCCATGCAGCAATTTTTTCGCGTACTTGTGGCAGAATACGATCGACTTTGTTGTCGTCAGCCACACCCACTGGGCTAACACCGACTTGGGCTAAAGCATCCACAAAAGAATATTCCAATGCCACAACACGGCTTGGGGTTTTATCAAGGATAAATTCACCTTTCGCATCTTTAACCGTCACGGCGCTAGCGAATGCGGATACCATTAATAATGCAGAAGCTAAAGTGGTTTTGAATAATTTTTTCATAATGTGTCCTCAATAATAAAAAGCATTTGGATTATACACTCAAACAATGTTATTGAGAATAGTTATATTTTATCTATTTGGTCGGATTTCTCTATTTTGCCCGCATTCTAGCAAGCAAGTTGACAGCGATAATGATGACTAATGAACCAATCCAGAAATTCAGACTAGGTACGTTATCCCAGAAGAGCCAGTCACAGATGCTGGAGAAAATCACGCCAGTAAAAGCAAAAGGCGTAATAACATTTGCAGGCGCGTATTTAAAGGCGCGAGTGAGTAATAATTGGAAAATAAGACCGAATCCGCCTACCAAAAGCAGTAATGCAAATCCATGTAATGTCGGCATTTTCCACTGTGCGATGAAAAAGAGCGGTAACAAAATCGAGCCTAATAAGTGAAAGTAAAACACGATATTTTTAGGTGAGTTGTGTTTATTGAGCTCTTGTAAGCTGATAAATGCCATGGCTGCTAGCACAGCAGCACCTAACGCATAGCCTACATGGATAGGGTTGATATTCATTGAGCCGTTGGTCAGCATAATGATGGATACACCAATAAACCCCATAAAACTGCAAGCTAATACTTTTAATGGCGTTCTGACTTTAAAGAAAAACAGCAATAAAGGCACAAAAAGTGCGGACGTATTCATCAATAAAATCGCAATAGAAATCGGTAAATATTTAATGGCGTAGAAGGTTAGCAACATACTGGCAATGCCGGCGAGATTACGCAAAATGAGAAACTTCCATTGCGACATATCGACTTTGAAATCTCCATCTTTAATTAAAAAGGGCAAGAGAAAAACAAAACCAATAAAGAAGCGGGAAAATAAAATTTCACTGGACGGTAATTCATCAGAGGCGTATTTTACAAATACACCCATTAAGGCAATGCTGATGTAAGCTAACACCATACAAACAACAGCTTTTTGATAATTATTGCGGAGATGTATGTTTGGCATAAAGGTTCCTTGCACAAAGTGCGGTAAAAAATTGCCTTATTTTGTAAGAAAATGGGCTTGTCTTCGTCTAATGAAATGCAAGCTGAAGATTTTTCTATAATAAGGAAAGAAAATGAAATATACAAAAACATTTCTCATATTGACCGCACTTTTTGGCGGTTTGCAAAGTAGTTTAACGTATGCTGATCACACAGAATCATCAAAGGAGCAAAAAATGACAATGGAAAGTAAACAAGAACAACAAATTATTTATCTTGCCGGTGGTTGTTTTTGGGGACTAGAAGCTTATATGGAAAGAATTCAAGGCGTGACTGATGCTGTTTCTGGTTATGCCAATGGAAAAGGTGATACCACTAACTACCAATTATTGCATGCGACAGATCATGCGGAAACGGTGAAAGTCACTTACGATCCAAATAAAATTTCGCTAGATAAATTGCTGCAATATTATTTTCGCGTGATCGATCCAACCAGTATTAACAAGCAAGGTAATGATCGTGGCAGACAATATCGCACCGGCATTTATTATCAAAATGAGCAAGATAAAGCGGTTATTGAGGCAGCATTAAAAACCTTACAAAGTAAATATCAAGAACCGATCCAAATTGAAGTGGAACCGCTGAAAAATTATGTGGAGGCGGAAGAGTATCATCAGGATTATCTCAAGAAAAACCCGAATGGCTATTGCCATATCGACATCAAAAAAGCCGATGAGCCATTAATTGATGATAAAAAATACCCAAAACCAAGTGATGCAGAATTAAAGCAAAAATTGACCGCACTTCAATATGACGTGACACAAGGCAAACATACCGAACGCTCTTTTAGTAACGAATATTGGGATAATTTCGCGCCGGGTATTTATGTAGATATCACCACGGGAGAACCGTTATTTTCTTCTAAAGATAAATTTGAATCGGGTTGCGGCTGGCCAAGCTTTACTAAACCGATTGCCGCTGAAGTGGCGGAGTATCAAAGAGACAATAGCTTTAATATGACTCGCATTGAGGTGTTAAGTCGCAGTGGTCATGCCCATTTAGGCCATGTGTTTGATGATGGTCCACGCGATAAAGGTGGCTTGCGTTACTGCATCAACAGCGCATCGATCAAGTTTATTCCATTAGATGAAATGGAAAAACAAGGTTATGGTGATTTGATTCCTTTTGTGAAATAAGAGGGCAAAATGAGAAAAA
>CBCSVJ010000199.1:0-3048 GCA_965143545.1 uncultured Haemophilus sp.
AAACACATGCTTTCGCTTACGTGGAATGCGCCGATTGAAGCGTTCACCCGTGAAGGCGATTTCTTCGAAGGCAAAGGCGTAGATGCTGTGTACATGCCTTTCCACAAACTCAACGAGTTCATCGGTTTGACCCGTCTGCCGACATTCTTATGTAACGATGTGATTAAAAATCCACAAGTAGAACAATACTTAGCAGACTACCAAGCACATTTGGAAAAAGTATTTGGTTAATTGGGGAATATTCGTTTAGAAGGTGAGCATTTTGGCCCACCTTTTTTATTTTTATCTAATCAAATTTCCTAACGGGGAGAGGGAAGAGGAATAGACTGAGTTTAGATCACACAAGCGGTCTAATTTTGAATTGAATTTGTAAAAACATCTAAAAATCTGACCGCACTTTAAAATAAAAAGATCTAAACCTCCTCAATTTGAAACTGCTTACGCCAGCGATTCGGTGAAATCTTATGTTTTTTCAAGAAGTGCTGACGTAAGGTGGTATCGCTATGAAATCCACTTTGTTCTGCAATGTCAGTAATAGATAAATCTGTGCTTTCCAAAAGCTCTCTTGCTCGCTGTAGCCTTGCTTCAATTAACCATTGATTTAATGACATTCCAGTTGCTTTGCGAAAATGTCGGGTGAAAGTGCTACGGCTCATTGACAAACGTTCGGCAAGGCTATCAGTCGAATGAAGTGCGGTCAGATTTTCATTTAAATAAGCAAGCAACGCATTGATATTATGATTAGGTGTGGAACGAGAAATAGGGCGTTCGATAAATTGTGCTTGTCCGCCTTCACGATGAGGGGGGATAACCAGTATTCGGGCAATATGATTGGCAATTTTCACACCATATAATTTACGGACAATAGAAAGACAACAATCCATGGAAGCGGCTGTTCCTGCGGAGGTAATCAGTCGATCTTGTTCCAAATAAATAGGATTTAAATCCCATTTCACCTGCGGAAAACGACTAGTAAAATCACTATCTCCCAACCAATGTGTGGTTGCTTTTTTGCCGTTAAGTAGGCCACTGCACGCTAACACATAGGCGCCATAACATAACCCCACTACTGTCGCACCACGTTGATACGCTTGCCGTAATGCTGTTAATAAAGCCTCACTAGGCATTACTTGAGTATCATGCCATCCAGTCATCACAACAATATCGGCATTCTCCAACCACTCTAAACCTCCATCTAAATGTATGTGAAATAGCGAGTTTGTCAGGTTGTCCGAATCGCTAACGATTTTACACTTAAATAACGGCTTGCCGTTTAAATCCGACATAGAAAAAACGGAATATGCCATCGCAAAATGAATGGGCATCATTTGTTCATACACAATTAAAGCAACTGTGGGTTTATTCATTTTATTTCTCCTACTTTGATATGAGCATAACACAGAAATGACCTGATTGTTACGTTTATTGATTTATTATCCATTTTTGCGCAATTTTGTTCTCACTATAATATGTTTATTCATTCAATAACATATAGAAAAGGAAAAACAATGAACTTAAAAACCTTAATTAGCACTACAGCATTGGCTATTAGTACAAATACTTTCGCTTTAGATCTTGCTTCTAAAAACACTGATAGCTACCAACATATTCGCAATGCCACTGGTCGCCTGAACTACGCAGGGAAAACTTTTTTAATTGATCCGATGCTTGCTGAAAAAGGACGTTATGCAGGCTTTGAAGGGACATTAAATAGCCATTTGCGTAATCCACTTGTGGAATTACCGATGAAAGCAGAAGATACTTTCAAAGATGTTGATGCCATTATTTTGACTCATACACATGAAGATCATTGGGATGAGGTTGCACAAAAAATTTTACCTAAATCCATCAAAATTTTTGTGCAGCATGAACGGGATGGCGACTTACTCAAAGCGCAAGGTTTTACTAACATAACCAGTTTATCGCTAGAAAAACCGGTGGAGTTCGAAGGTATTATTTTAAATAAAACCGGCGGTTCTCACGGCACAACGGAAATGTACGCTGTACCACAATTAGCTGAGATTTTAGATGAGGCGATGGGAGTAACATTCCAAGCGAAAGGTCATCCAACGGTGTACTTGGTTGGCGACACAGTTTGGACTGCCGAAGTAAACAAAGCCATTAATCGTTATAAACCAGATGTAATGATTATGAACACAGGTGATGCGCGTACCTTAGCTTTTCCGAATGACGGCATTATTATGGGGTTACAAGATGTTGCTCATGCTCGTAACATGCTACCAAATACAAAACTTATCACAGTGCACATGGATGCGGTAAACCATATGTCTGTGTACCGTAAGGATTTACGCCAATTTGTCCAAGCAAACAAGCTTGAAAATGTAGCAATTCCAGAAGATGGTGAAACAGTGAAGTTTTAAAAACAAGCGGTTTTAATTTTGAATTGAATTTGCAAAAACACCTAAAAATTTGACCACACTTTGTTATAAAAAAGCCGTCTGAAATTTCAGACGGCCTTTTTCTAAGAAATAATTTTAATTAATTCCTTCCACTAAAATTGCGCGGCCTGTTGTTGCGCCCAAACGGATGGATTTGAATGCTTGGAAACGCCGAAATCGGGCACGATACGCAATACTTTCCGCAAAACGGGTTTTCTGTTTCAGGAAAACCGCCTGCCGGAAAACTTGACCGCGATGCAGAATATCGCTATTTTTATGGACAAACCCGATGAAGGCGAAATCATCGCGCTGGCGGCGAAAGTCGGGCTGACAGCGGGCGAATTGAACAAATATCTGACCGAATTGTCCGGCGGCATGGCGAAACGGGTAGCATTTTTGCGCCTGCTGTTGTGCGGCTGCGACCTTGCCTTGCTGGACGAGCCGTTCGTCGGTTTGGACCGCGATTTGCGCGATATTTTGGTCGCCATGCTGGTGGAAAAAATCGAGCGGCAGGGCATGGCGTGTATGCTGGTAACGCACGACCGCTTCGAAGCCGCACGCCTGAGCCATGAAATCATGCTGCTTTCCACTAAGAGCATGAACGTGCAAAACGTGATTACCCTGCCTACGCCGCTGTCCGAACGCGATT
>CBCSVJ010000200.1:0-3046 GCA_965143545.1 uncultured Haemophilus sp.
GGGCGATTAGATGTGGATACGACAGGACTCGTGCTATTAACGGATGATGGTCAATGGTCACATCGTATTACTTCACCAAAACATCAATGCGAAAAAACCTATTTAGTCACTTTAGCCGATCCGGTTGAAAACCATTATGCTTCAGCTTGTGAAGAAGGTATTCTGTTACGTGGCGAAAAAGAACCCACTAAGTCAGCGAAATTAGAAGTATTAGATGATTACAACGTGAATCTGACTATCTCTGAAGGGCGCTATCACCAAGTGAAACGAATGTTTGCAGCGCTTGGTAATAAAGTCGTGGCGCTACATCGTTGGAGAATAGGTAACGTTGAATTAGATGAAAGCTTAGAAGAAGGCGAATTTCGTCCACTCACCCAGGAAGAAATCGACAATTTAGTGAAATAATATGAGCCAAAATATTAAACCTACCTTTATTTTTATCGCCACGCTCGGCATCCTCTCGATGCTACCGCCTTTGGGCGTGGATATGTATATTCCATCCTTTTTAAATATTGCTGAAGACTTAAATATCAACTCCGAGCAAGTTCAGCATACACTGACATTCTTTGCTTACGGCATGGCAGCAGGACAATTATTCTGGGGACCCTTTGGCGATAGTTTTGGTCGTAAACCCATTATTTTATTAGGTGTGATTATTGGCGCTATCACGGCTATTATTTTAACGGGCATTCATTCTATTGGCAGTTTCACTGCTCTGCGTTTCATTCAGGGTTTCTTTGGTGCTGCGCCTGTGGTGCTTTCAGGAGCCTTATTACGAGATTTATTTAGCAAGGATCAACTCTCTCGAGTCATGTCCACCATCACGCTTGTCTTTATGATCGCACCACTTGTTGCACCTGTGATTGGCGGATATATTGTGAAATTTTTCCATTGGCACATGATTTTTTATGTGATTGGTGCGATGGGATTTCTTGCGGCATTACTCGTTTTTTTCATTATTCCTGAAACCCATAAACAAGAAAACCGTATTCCACTACGCCTAAATATCATTGCTCGTAACTTTATGATGCTTTCAAAACAAAAAGAAGTGTTAGGTTATATGGCGGCCGCCTCTTTTGGATTTGGCGGTTTATTTGCTTTCGTCACAGCAGGCTCTATTGTCTATATCGGTATTTATGGCATCCCTGTCGATGAATTCGGTTATTTCTTTATGATCAATATTGCCATCATGACAACGGCTTCTTACCTCAATGGGAAATTTGTATTGAAATTAGGTGCTGAAACCATGTTACGAATTGGTATTGCAGTACAATTCATATCCGGAATTTGGTTATTTTTAACCGCGCTTTTTGATTTCGGTTTTTGGCCAATAGCTATTGGCGTAGCCTTTTTTGTAGGTCAAAATCCATTAATCTCCTCCAATGCCACAGCCTCTATTCTAGAGAAATTCCCAACGATGGCGGGTACCGCCAACTCATTAATGGGAAGTGTACGTTTTGGTGTCGGCGCGGTGATGGGTTCTCTAGTCGCAAGCTTTAAAATGGAAACCGCTGCACCAATGCTCTATACAATGACAGCTTGCGTAATCATTTCAGCGCTCTCTTATTACTTCCTAACTTATCGAAATGAACGATAAAGCGCGGTCAATTTTCGAGTCAATTTAAAAACAATAAAGGCGGGATATCCCGCCTTTTTTATGTCCATCAACATTTATTTCCAAATTCGATGATCTAATACTCGTTTTTTAATTTCAGGATAGAGGTCTATTTTAAATTCGGGCTCTTTTCCTTCTTTTAATTGACGCTGATAGTCTTTCATTAACTTCCACACAATCGGGGAAAGTAAAACGATCGCGACTAAGTTAATAATTGCCATCACAGCCATCACAGTATCCGCAAAATTCCACACAACATTACCTGATTTTACCGAACCGAAATAAACGAAGAATAATACCGATAAACGGAATGCCCATACAAACCAAGGTTTATTTTTAATAAAGCGAATGTTACTTTCTGCGTAAGCATAGTTACCGATAATAGAGGAATAAGCGAAAAGCAATAAAATGAAAGCTAAGAAGTGTACGCCAAACTCCCCGACATGATAACGCAATGCGTTTTGCGTTAAGGAAATACTTTTCAGTGTTTCACTGCCATAGTTATCAGAAAGCAGGATAATCACCGCCGTACAAGTACAAACGATCATGGTATCTACAAACACACCAAGCATTTGTACTAAACCTTGACTAACTGGATGTTTTACATGAGCGGCAGCCGCTGCATTTGGTGCAGAGCCCATCCCCGCTTCATTAGAGAATAATCCACGTTTAATCCCCATCATCATGGCTTTGGAGACTAATGCACCAAACATACCACCTGCGGCTGATTGGAAAGTAAAAGCACTTTTATAAATATTGGCTATTACCGTCGGAATCATATCAATATGCATACCTAAGATAATTACCGCCATGATTAAATAAAAGAGTGCCATCATCGGTACTACGCTACTAGAAATGGTCGCAATACGTTTTACACCACCAAAAATAATTGCAGCAGTTAATACCACTAAAAACAGACCTACATATTCACCTTGCCAATCCCAAGCATTTTTAGTTGCTTCTACGATTGAGTTTGCTTGAACTGAATTAAATGCAAAACCAAAAGTAAAAATAAGTGATACCGCAAACGCTACCGCTAAGCAACGTGAGTTTAAACCTTGTGTAATATAGTAAGCAGGGCCACCACGGAAAGAGCCATCTTTATCTTGAATTTTGAATACCTGTGCTAAAGTCGATTCTGCAAAAGCACTCGACATCCCAATAAATGCCGTTACCCACATCCAGAACACCGCACCTTCACCACCAAGTGCAATGGCTGTTGCTACACCACTGATATTACCCACGCCAACTCGACTTGCTAGCCCAGTTGCAAAAGCTTGGAATGGCGTTAAAGAATTACTTTCTGCCGCACGCCCAAACCACATTTCGCGTATACTTGCTGGGAAAAGACGTAGCTGTACTAAGCCTGTCGTAATCGTAAAAAATAGACCTACACCTAATAAAATAACAATGGTGATATTCCATAATGGT
>CBCSVJ010000201.1:0-3038 GCA_965143545.1 uncultured Haemophilus sp.
TTTACCATCAGGAAATTCAAAAGGATCGTGATTGCTCGAACTAAACACTAAGCTAAAGAATGGTTTTCCTTCATTCTGTAATTGGGTAAAAGTTTCGTTCGCTTTATCAAATAAATCCTCATCACTCACGCCCCAAGTCGCAGTAAATTTAGGATTTTGGTAATCTTTTTGATCGATAATATTTTGGAAACCATTACCATAGAAGAAGCTTGCCATGTTATCAAAGTGTTTTTCACCACCATAAATAAAGGAAGTGTTATAACCTTGTTTAGCAAGTAAATCTGCAATAGTAAAGAAACCACTTTGACTATTATTTAATTTCACTACCGCACGTGCTGGAGTAGGTGTAAAACCAGCTGTCGTGGCTTCAATACCACGTACAGATCGTGTACCAGTTGCATAGAGATTTTCAAATAACCAGCCTTCTTTGGCTAATTTATCAAATTCAGGTGAAAGTGGTTTTCCGCCTAATGTACCGACAAATTGCGCGCCAAAACTTTCTTCCAAAATAATGACGATATTTTTCGGTTTACCTTGATAAGTGGCTTGGTTTTTCGTTAAGGTTGGAATCTTCTCTGAAATATAATCACTTTCAGGACGGCCACGGCTTGCTTTAACAATACGCAACATTTCATCGGTATCCATTTTGCCATAGGCTTCAGAAGATGCCCCTTCGTCTTTAAATTGTTGGGCGGCATAAAGAACAGAATAGCCTGAATTCAACACGAGCGAATTGACTAACCCATCGGAAGAAAAAGCCACCATTGCAGGGTTCACACCACGGTGCTGAAAACTCGAACGCGCCCCTAAAAAGGCAACTCCAATCACGAGTAATGCGACAACGGGGCGTAATTTCCAGCTCATTGAACGTAAGTTCTTCACCGCATAACCCGAGAGTATCCAATAACAGAAGAAAGCCGTAACGGTAAAAATAAGGCTAAAAATGACCGCAGTTAAATGGCCTTCCATCAACATTGAAAAGACTTCTTTCGGATAAATTAGATATTCGATAAACAGACGGTTTGGACGAAAATCATAGGTTTCGATAAATGCCGGTGTAGCCAATTCCATAAATAGAATAAACACACTACCGAGAGTAAGCCAAATGCGTAAAATCATTTTCCAAATACGGCTATTATGAAATAACACCGTAAATAATGCTGGTACACCAAATAGGTAACACAAAGCCACGATATCCATGCGCAAGCCTTGTAAGAATAATTGTCCCCAGCCCGCTACCGCAGAAACACGGTCTGCCTGCCAAATCGCAAGCCCAAGGCGAGACAAGGTGAAAATGATCAGATTAATGATGACGAAGAGAAAAATCGGATATAAAGGAGAACGTGTTTGTTTCATTTTGACACTCATAAGTCCTAAGGGAATCGCTACCCTTTGATTAATTTAAGGCACGTGAATGTACCATTCCTTTCATAGACAGATAAAAAAACACAAAGTGCGGTTAAAAATATCATCATTTTTGACCGCACTTTGGAAGAGAAAGATTAAGCTGCAACTAATGCTTTTAATTGTTTTTCATAAGCTGCCCAATCTGTAATTGGACGTGTTGCTACACCTGTTTCCATCGCTTTTTTCGCTACCGCAGAAGATACAGTAAACAATAAGCGTGGATCAAATGGTGTTGGAATCACATAATCCGGTCCAAAAGATAACGCACCGTAATTTGAAATAATTTCTAACGGAACCGGTTCTTTTGCCAAATCTGCAATCGCGTGAGAAGCCGCTAATTTCATTTCTTCATTAATGGCTGTTGCCCCTACATCTAATGCACCACGGAATAAGAATGGGAAGCAAAGTACGTTATTTACTTGGTTTGGAAAATCTGAACGGCCAGTACAAACAATCGCATCTGGACGTACTGCTTTCGCTTCATCTGGGGTAATTTCAGGTACTGGGTTAGCCAATGCTAAGATTAATGGATTTTCTGCCATGGTTTTCACCATTTCAGGTTTTAATGCACCTGCTTTAGAGCAACCTAAGAACACATCGGCTCCCTTAACGGCATCCGCTAATGTGCGCCAACCATTATCTTCAATGGCGTAGAATTGTTTGGTTTCATCCATGTTATCGCCACGGCCTTTGAAAATCACACCTTTAGAGTCACACATGGTGATATTTTCTTTTTTGAAACCTAATGCACGAAGCAAGTTAGTACAAGCAATAGCAGAAGCACCAGCACCATTTACTACTAAGCGAACATCTGCGATATTTTTTCCAATAATTTCTAAACCATTTAATGCAGCCGCACCGACGATAATGGCTGTACCGTGTTGGTCATCATGGAATACTGGAATTCCCATACGTTCACGCAACGCTTTTTCAATGTGGAAACATTCTGGTGCTTTGATATCTTCAAGGTTAATGCCACCAAACGTTGGTTCTAATGAAGCAATAATATCGATTAATTTATCTGGATCATGCTCATTGATTTCAATATCGAATACATTGATACCGGCAAATTTTTTGAACAATACCCCTTTCCCTTCCATGACAGGTTTTGAGGCAAGTGCACCAATATTTCCTAAACCTAATACAGCTGTACCATTTGAAATCACGGCAACTAAGTTAGCACGAGCGGTATAACGGCTTGCAGCAGAAGGATCTTTTTCAATTTCTAAGCAAGGCTCTGCAACACCGGGAGAATAAGCAAGGGCTAAATCATGTTGGGTTTCTAGCGATTTGGTTGGGGTAACGGCAATTTTCCCCGGAATTGGGAATTCATGAAAATCTAATGCGGCTTGGCGTAATTGTTCGCTCATATAAAATACTCCATTTTCACTTAGGCTAAATAAAATTTGCGCCATTATACTCTCTTTTTTAGAGAAATTTGTGATATACCGCAAAAATTTTACAAATTTATTACAAAATATGTTTGAAATCGACCGCGCTTTTTGTCTTTTCTTCACATTTTGAGCCAAAAACGTTACTATGTCGCAAAAAAACATGCAGGATGTAAATAATGAGTTTGTTTTCTAAATTTAGAAGTGCCATCAATAAATTACAACGGAAAGCGATTAACA
>CBCSVJ010000202.1:0-3030 GCA_965143545.1 uncultured Haemophilus sp.
TGCTTGCCGTTCTTCTGTGGTGCGGCTTTTATTGGCTACTCGCAACATATCCCTACTGAATTTTGTGCTCAAATCACGATTATCTGCCTCGCCTGGTTTTACATCAAAATGGTAAGTCGCATTTTTAAGATAAATATGTGTATTTTCACCATTTAACAACGCCAATTCGGCATTTTTCGCCGTTAATTCAATACTTGATAGGTCGTATTGATTCATGCTAACAGGTACAAGGCGAGCTTCACCTTCAATTTGTTCCAGTTTAGTGTCTTTATCATAATTAAAACCACTAAGGGTTGTTTTTAGCTCAACTTCTTTATTTTTTAAGAAATTAAGACCGATAGAAAGGTTTTGGGACTTATTCGCAAAATCACGGAATTCCGTCAATATATCAGACTGTAAATAATCCCCTACCGGCGAAAATTTGCTATTAATTGTGTTTTTATCAATCGTAATATTTAATGTTTTATTTAATTGACGAACTAACTGATCGGATAACTGAGACTCCGCTGTAATAAAGAAAGGCAGAGCGGTGAGCTTAGTTGAAATGACATTTGTGTTTTTCGCATCACTATTTTTTACACTAAAGATTAACTCACGGATGAAAAAGTTTTTCGCAGTTTGTGTCACATTTAATGTTGCTTGGTTATCTAAAGAATAAGGGAAATTTTTTAATACCTGATCAATTTTGTGATTAGTATAAAATTGTGCGCCGATCCCAAGTGCCACTGCGATAGCCGAAATCGTCAATGTTATTGTTTTTTTCTTGCTCATAACGTCCCCAGATGCGATCTCAATTTACGATCTCAAAATCCTTTTGAAAAATTAACCGCACTTTTCTCTTTAAAGTGCGGTCAGTTTTCAATCT
Organism: uncultured Haemophilus sp.; assembly: GCA_965143545.1. Taxonomy (GTDB): domain Bacteria; phylum Pseudomonadota; class Gammaproteobacteria; order Enterobacterales; family Pasteurellaceae; genus Haemophilus_D. Next base: position 866 of record CBCSVJ010000202.1, read on the forward strand.
TTTAGCCTAAGATTTTATCTAATTCTTGGCTTACAGCTTCCACTTTTTGGGTACCATCTAAACGGAAATATTGAGTGTTACCTGCTTTTGCTTCAGCTTGGTAATAATCAATTAATGGGCTGGTTTGTTTGTGGTAAACCGCTAAACGATCTAATACAGTTTCTGGTTTATCATCTGCACGGATAATTAAATCTTCACCCGTTACATCATCTTTACCTTCCACTTTTGGTGGGTTGTAAACGATATGGTAAGAACGGCCAGATGCTTGGTGTACACGACGACCACTCATACGTTCAACAATCACTTCATCTGGTACATCAAACTCTAAAACGTAATCAATTTTCACGCCAGAATCTTTTAATGCATCCGCTTGTGGAATCGTACGTGGGAAACCATCTAATAAGAAACCATTTGCACAATCTGGTTGAGAAATACGATCTTTTACTAATGCAACGGTTAATTCATCCGGTACTAATTTCCCTTCATCCATTAATGCTTTTGCTTGTTTACCTAATTCTGTACCCGCTTTAATCGCTGCACGGAACATATCCCCTGTTGAAATTTGTGGGATGCCAAACTTGTTCATAATAAATTGTGCTTGTGTGCCTTTTCCTGCACCAGGTGCACCTAAAAGAATAATTTTCATACGAATCTCCAATAAATAATAGACTTGTTTAAAATACCGTTAAAGCCTTGTTTGGTCAAATGATTTTGCTGTTAATTTTGACCGCACTTTATTTTATTTTAAGCTTTTTCATTTCCTTTTTCATTCCATGGCGCCACCCAGAATAAACAAATCATTCCTGGGATAGCGAGGAATAAACAAATCCAGAAAAAATGATAGTAACCTACTGCTTTGACTAAGTAACCCGATAACATACCAAGCCCTTTACTTGGTAAAGCGGAAAGGCTAGTAAATAAAGCTAACTGAGTGGCTGTATAAAGCGGATTCGTTTCGCGAGCCATAAAAGCAACAAAGGCAGCAGTGCCCAGACCGACACCGATATATTCCCCCGCAATCACGAAACCTAATTTCCAAAGTTCAGCTGCACCGATTTGATCAAAATGCCCAAATGCAGCTAACCAAATAAATCCACCAATAGTGATTAATTGGATAAAACCAAATACCCATAATGCACGGTTAATCCCTAAGCGCAGCATGATCACACCGCCCACGAGACCAGCAGAGATACTCGCCCAAAGTGAAGTACTTTTTACCACCAACGCAATATGTTCTTTTTCAAAGCCCATGTCATAGACGAATTTCGTTTGTAACGTAGTGGCAAATGAATCACCAAATTTATACAAGAACAAAAAGAGTAAAAAACCGATCGCTTGGGCGACACCTTTGCGTTGGAAGAACTCTTTCAAGGGTATCCAAAACACCATATAGAAAGGTTGATCACGATCGACCTGTGCAATCTGCGGTTCTTTTGCTAAAAAGAGCGTCATAAATATGCCCGCCAGCATACAAAGTGCGGTCAATAAAAAGACGGTTTCCCATGGATAAATTGTCGCTAAATAAAGCGAGAGTCCACCAGGAATTAAGCCCGCAACGCGATAAGCATTAATGTGGATGGTGTTCCCCAATCCTAATTCATTATCCGTTAAAATCTCACGACGGTAAGCATCGAGCACAATATCTTGTGTCGCTGAGAAAAAGGCAATGAATGTGGCAATTTTAGCCACCGTACTTAATTCTGCCACGGGATCAAACTGACTTATCGCATAAAGGGAAATCAGCAAAACCACTTGAGAAATCAATAACCAACTACGACGACGCCCTAAAAAATGCGGGAAATAGCGGTCTAATAATGGCGCCCATAAAAACTTCAAACCATATGGCACCATCACCCCTGTCAGTGCACCGATTAATTCAACGGAAAGCCCTTTATCTGTCAACCATACAGGCAACATTTGCAATAACACGAAAAGTGGTAAACCCGAACTAAATCCAGTGAAGACACAGATCAGCATTTTGCGGGTAAATATTTGACTAGAAAGGGATTGTTCTGACATAAAGTGCGGTTATTTTTGAGCGTGTTTTATCTGATTAAAATATTAAGGGCGGAATGATACTCCGCCCAACAAGAGTGAGATTAATCTCGATATCCTTTCGGATTATTTTTTTGCCAATTCCAGGTATCTTTCATCATTTGCTCAAG
>CBCSVJ010000203.1:0-3024 GCA_965143545.1 uncultured Haemophilus sp.
ACATCGGAAAAAACGACCGCACTTTATGAGCAAACGTAAACTAACGCAAAATCAAACTCGTCGAATTCAATCAAATAACGCGAAAGCCTTGCATCGTCACAAGAAGAAAGAAGTGGAATGGCAAGATGATATGCTAGGTGAAAGCCAAGATGGGGTAGTCGTTACGCGTTATTCAGTTCATGCTGATGTGGAAAATGCACAAGGCGAGATTTTCCGTTGTAATTTACGTCGTACACTTTCTAGTCTCGTGGTTGGAGACAAAGTAATTTGGCGACAAGGCAATCCAAGGGGTGAGCGGCGTGATTGAAGCCATTCACCCAAGACAAAATGAAATTGCTCGCCCAGATTATTATGATGGGCTGAAACCGATTGCGGCCAATATCGATCGTATTATTATTGTTTCTGCGGTTGTGCCAGTACTTTCACTCAATATTATCGATCGTTATCTAGTGGTGTGTGAAAATGCGGGGATCGAGCCTGTCATCGTGGTGAATAAAGGCGATTTACTGGATGCCGAGCAAGAGCAGGAAGTGGAAAGCCAGTTACAGATTTACCGTGATATTGGTTATCAGACCATCATCATTTCTGCTGAAACCGGAAAAAATATGGAAAAATTGACCGCACTTTTAAGTGATGGAACTTCCATTTTTGTAGGGCAATCAGGGGTAGGCAAATCCAGTTTAATTAACCATATTTTACCAACCGTCAATGCGCAAGTCGGTGGCATCAGCGAAACCTCAGGCTTGGGACAACATACCACAACTTCTTCTCGTTTATATCATTTGCCACAAGGTGGTAATTTGATTGACTCACCAGGTATTCGTGAGTTTGGTTTATGGCATTTGGAGCCAGATCAGATCACCAAAGGCTATCGTGAATTTCAATATGTCTTAGGTACATGTAAATTCCGAGATTGTAAGCATTTGAACGATCCTGGCTGTGCATTACGTGAGGCTGTCGAAGCAGGTCGGATTTCACCTATACGCTATGAGAATTATCATCGCCTTATTGAAAGCTTGAGTGAGACGAAATCACAGCGTCATTTTTCTGTATAGTAGACAAATTACTGTAAATTAGGTATAAATTACGCCGAATTTCGTGACGTAGCTCAAGTTTTTTTGTGTTTAGCCTTGATTATTGGGCATTTAATAGAGATACTACAGCGGATTTATAGATTAAATTTTACAATTACTATAAGAGGTAACATTATGTTCTCAAAAGATGTAGAAATTACAGCTCCTAATGGTTTACACACTCGTCCAGCGGCGCAATTTGTTAAAGAAGCGAAAGCATTTGCTTCTGATGTAACAGTGACCTCCGGTGGTAAAAGTGCAAGTGCGAAAAGCCTATTTAAGCTACAAACCTTAGGCTTGACACAAGGAACTGTAATCACCATCTCGGCGGAAGGTGAAGACGAACAACAAGCCGTTGAACATTTAGTCGCATTAATTCCTACTTTAGAATAATTTACGATTAGCCATAGGATTTCTATTCTATGGCTATTGTTTATCTAACCTTTAATAAATTATCTCGGAAGGTAAAAGTATGATTACAGGTATTCCAGCATCACCAGGTATCGTTTTTGGTAAAGCCTTAGTATTAAAAGAAGAAAAAATTGTTCTTGATACGCAAAAAATTTCAGAAGATCAAGTTGAGGCAGAAGTTGCCCGTTTTTATGCGGGCCGTGAAGCGGCCGTTGAGCAACTTAATTCTATTCATCAACGTGCATTAAAATCCTTAGGTGAAGAAAAAGCGGCTATCTTTGAAGGCCATTTAATGATCCTTGAAGATGAAGAGTTAGAAGAGGAAATTATTGATTATCTTCATTCAAACAAAGTGAATGCGAGTGTGGCAGCAAGTAAAATCATCGATCAACAAGTTGAAATGTTGTCTGAAATTGATGATGAATACTTAAAAGAACGTGCAGGTGATATTCGCGATATCGGTAATCGTTTAATCAAAAATATTTTAGGCATGCATATTGTGGATCTTGGTGATATTACCGAAGAATCCATCCTTGTGGCTTATGATTTAACTCCATCAGAAACCGCTCAATTAAATTTAGAAAAAGTATTAGGTTTTATCACGGATATTGGTGGTAGAACATCGCATACCTCAATTATGGCTCGTTCACTTGAATTACCGGCCATTGTTGGGACAAATGATGTCACCACACGAGTGAATACAGGTGATTATCTTATTTTAGATGCGGTAAACAACCGTGTTTACGTGAATCCGACTCAAGCAGAAATTGATGAATTAAAAACATTAGAAGCAAAACTCGCTGAAGAAAAAGCAGAGTTAGCAAAATTAAAAGATTTACCAGCAGTGACCCTTGATGGTCATAAAGTCGATGTAGTGGCTAATATTGGTACGATTCGCGATTGCGAAGGGGCTCACCGTAATGGTGCTGAAGGGGTAGGTTTATACCGTACAGAATTCCTCTTTATGGATCGTGATCAATTACCGAGCGAAGAAGAACAATTCATTGCTTATAAAGAAGTGGTTGAAGCAATGGAAGGTCGTTTAGTGGTATTACGTACCATGGATATCGGCGGTGATAAAGAGCTTCCATATTTAAATTTACCAAAAGAAATGAACCCATTCTTAGGATGGCGTGCGGTACGTATAGCCCTTGATCGTCGTGAGATTTTACATGCGCAATTAAGAGCGGTATTACGTGCGTCTGCATTTGGTAAACTTGCTGTGATGTTCCCGATGATTATTTCGGTAGAAGAAATTCGTGAATTAAAATCAGTGCTTGAAACCTTAAAAGCAGAATTGCGTGCAGAAGGTAAAGCTTTTGATGAAAATATCCAAGTGGGTGTCATGGTTGAAACACCATCAGCAGCGGTGAATGCGAAATTCTTAGCGAAAGAAGTGGATTTCTTTAGTATTGGTACAAACGATTTAACGCAATATACGCTAGCTGTTGACCGTGGTAATGAATTAATTTCTCACTTATACAATCCAATGTCTCCTTCAGTACTAGGCTTGATCAAACAAGTGATTGATGCTTCTCAT
>CBCSVJ010000204.1:0-3014 GCA_965143545.1 uncultured Haemophilus sp.
CTGATTTAACAGGAAGTGGTTTAGTTGTTGGCTTTGCGAACTCAAGCTTTGAAGTACTTGCCGGTATCGGTGTATTTGCGGCATTAGGCTTTATTGCAGCTGCACAAGGTGTGGAAGTGAGTGAAGTGGCAAAAGGCGGTATTGGTTTAGCCTTCTTTGCATTCCCAACCATCATTAATAAAGCACCATTTGGTGAAGTGTTAGGGGTATTGTTCTTTGGTTCATTAACCTTCGCGGCATTAACTTCATTTATCTCTGTTATTGAAGTAATCATTTCAGCGATTCAAGATAAGCTCCGTTTACGCCGAGCAAAAGCGACCTTTATTGTGGGTTTACCAATGATGGTAGTGTCAGTAATTTTATTCGGTACCACAACCGGTCTACCAATGCTTGATGTGTTGGATAAATTCGTAAACTACTTTGGTATTGTAGCGGTAGCATTTGTTTCATTAATTGTGATTGTAGCAAATGAAAAACTTGGCTTATTAGGTAAGCACTTAAATGAAAGCTCTTCATTCAAAGTCGGTTTCCTATGGCGTTTATGCATTGTAATCACCACGGGTATTCTTGCCTTTATGTTATTGAGTGAAGGTGCGAAGGTGTTTACAGAAGGTTATGAAGGTTATCCAAGTTGGTTCGTAAATACCTTTGGTTGGGGTATGGCAATTTTACTTGTAGTCGTTTCGTTCATTCTTTCTCGCTTAAAATGGAAAAATGAAGAGAACCTCAATCTTGAAGAAAAAGGAGAATAAAGATGACAGGTATTGCACTTACAATGATGATTGTGTCGCTTTTGATTATTTGGGGCGGCTTGATCTTTGCTTTAATCAGACTTCCAAAAGAAGAAAAATAAGGTCAAAATTGACCACACTTTGAAATAAGTAGGGCGTGCTAAGCACGCCCTTTTTTGTTATTTCGATAAATCGATTTGATATACCGCAAAGCCAACTTCATCGGTGCCGACTTTCTTCATTGGGTATTGTGCATTATCTTGAATAAATTTCGCTGCTTGTTCGCTTGGCGAGGTTTCAAAACGCACGTCTAATTTATCGTTACCTTTAATCGGTGCAAAACGCCAGTTTTTATCCGCACTTGGGTTTACATGGCCATGTTTTTCACTTTCTGCTTTGATGTAATCCGCAAGGATTTGGCGGTTTTCATCAGGAGAAGCATAAACAATATGTGCATCGCCAGTACCTGGGAATTTATTACCGTAAGCACGATAGTTGTTAGTCGCAATTAAGAATTCTGCTTTTGGATCAACTGGTTTACCTTGGTAAGTTAAATTCACTACACGGTGTGAATTCGGGTTAATCAATTTGCATTCACCGTCATAACGCGCTGGTTGAGTAAGGTCGAATTCATAATTTACGCCGTCAATCACATCGTAGTTATAAGTACGGAAACCTTCCCAATCAAGTAAAGATTGTGGTTTGTCGCTTGTAGGGTCGATTTGTTTAAACATACCTGCACTACATTCTAACCATTCTTTCAATTCTTCACCGGTTGCTTTCACAACAACTAAGGTATTTGGATAGAGGTATAAGTCTGCTGCGTTACGGAACGTTAATTCACCTTTGTTAACTTCAGTATAGCCAGTAGGGTCATTTTTACGTCCGCCCGCTTTAAATGGTGCGCCCGCACTTAAAATTGGTAAGCCTGCCATTGCCGCAACACTTGGTGCCACTTTTTCAACATAAGCTTTTTGCGCTTGGTTCACAATTTGAATAGTTGGGTCATCTTGCACTAGCGCTAAGTAGCTGTACATGTTATCGGTAGCTTTACCGATTGGCTGTGCCACGAATTCACGGGTGGCTTCATGCACAGGTTTTAAAAGTGCGGTCAATTCTGCATCACTTTCTGTGGTCGCTTTTTTGTTCTCAGCATCGTAAATTGGACGAAGTGCTGCTTTACCATCAGCCACTAACCATTTGCCGTTGTGTTGAGCAAGGGTTAGGTCGATCACACTGATGTTGTTTGCCCAGTAGCCTGCCATACTTTCAGGAACACCTTTCACAGTACCTTTAGCAATATCTGCATTTGGTGATTTCGCGAACTCTTTGTTCGGGAATAAACGGTGAGAGTGACCGAAAACAATCGCATCAATGTGTGGTACATCAGCAAGGTAGAATGCTGAGTTTTCTGCACCTTCTTGATATGGCTCGTCAGATGGGCCAGTGTGCGCAAGTGCCACAATAATATCTGCACCTTTTTGTTTCATTTCTGGCACATATTTTTGTGCGGTTTTCACGATATCGCGCGTTTCAACTTTGCCTTGTAAATTTGCTTTATCCCAAACCATAATTTGTGGTGGCACAAAACCGATATAACCGATGTTTAGTTTATGTGTTTTACCTTGGCTATCCACCACTTCTTTGGTTTGAATGACATAAGGTGTGAAATATGGCTCTTCAGTACCGACTTTCACTACGTTAGCATTGATGATAGGGAATTTCGCTTGTTTAATCGCATCGGCTAAATAATCTAAGCCATAGTTAAATTCGTGGTTGCCTAATGTTCCTACTTCATAGTGCATTGCATTTAAGCAATCTACAGCTGGGTTTGGTTTGCCTTCTTTATAACCTTTAGCTGCTTGATAGTCAGCAATTGGGTTACCTTGGATTAAGTCACCGTTATCAACTAAAACGCTGTTTTTCACCTCTTGACGAGCTTGACGAATCAAGCTTGCTGCACGGGTAAAACCGAATTTCTCAGTGGGTGCATCTTTGTAGTAATCGAAGTCAGTTAAAAAACTGTGAATATCGGTCGTTGCTACGATACGTAAATCGACTTGTGTGTCGCTTTTCGCAAAAGCAAAACGGCTCGCACTTAACGCTAAAATGCTGCTTGCGCCAAGTTGGATGAAATCTCTTCTGTTGATCATATGTGCTCCTGTTGTGTGAGAATCGACGGGATTTTAAATCTCTTTTATATATAAAGAAAGCGCAATATAAAGTTCTGGAATGAAGTGTGATGAGCATCACAAAATAAAGGATTGAATTTTGTTGCAAAAC
>CBCSVJ010000205.1:0-2996 GCA_965143545.1 uncultured Haemophilus sp.
GAAAACGTCGTGCGGCGATTGCCCGACGAAATCTTGAGCTCTGCTTCCCAGAAATGCCTGAGCAAGAACGTGAAGCCATTTTGCAAGAGAACTTACGTGCCGTTGGAATGGCGATTATTGAAACCGGCATGGCGTGGTTTTGGTCTGATGCTCGCATCAAAAAATGGTCAAAAATTGAAGGATTAAATTATTTAAAAGAGAACGCCCAAGACGGCATTATCTTTGTGGGTGTTCATTTCCTTACCCTTGAGTTAGGCGCGCGTATTGTGGGCTTACATCATCCTGGCGTAGGCGTTTATCGTCCCAATGACAATCCTGTACTGGATTGGTTACAAATTAAAGGTCGCTTACGTTCAAACAAAGATATGCTAAATCGAAAAGATCTGCGAGGCATGCTCAAAGCCTTACGTAAAGGTGAAACCATTTGGTATGCGCCCGATCACGATTATGGCAGAAAAAATGCGGTATTTGTGCCTTTCTTTGCTGTACAAGAAGCGGCAACTACGACAGGCAGTTATTATCTGCTTAAATCTGCACCAAATTGTAAAGTTGTCCCTTTTGCTCCATTGCGTAATAAAGACGGCTCAGGCTATACGGTCAACATTTCTCCACCGGTGGATTTTTCCTATCTTTCAGATGAAACAGCAATCGCTACAAGAATGAATAAAGTCGTAGAAAAAGAAATCTTAAAAGGTGTGGAACAATACATGTGGCTACACCGCCGATTTAAAACGCGTCCAACTGAAGATGAGCCAAGTTTGTATTCATAAGTGCGGTTGATTTTTCATCTATTTTCGAACACAAAAACGACACCACGAAAAATAAGGAAATTTTTCCTTATTTTTTTCTTGATCTTTATATAATTAAATATATAATGAACTCATTTTAAGGTTTTAGATAGTAAACTTGTGTTATTACAGACACACTACTGGCTAGTGCATTCCCCCCACTCCTTTTGCACTAGCCATTTTTTTTTAAATCCCTTACCATATCTCACCTTTTTCTTTTCTCTCAAAAATGATGAACAATCTAGAACTTGAACGTTTACTAAACGAAAAACTTAGCACAGACAGAATAAATGATTACGCCCCTAACGGTTTGCAAGTAGAAGGTAAAGCAGAGATCAAAAAGATCATCACGGGTGTCACCGCAAGCCAAGCTTTGATTGATTATGCCGTTGCACAACAAGCTGATGCGATTCTTGTCCACCATGGCTATTTTTGGAAAAGCGAAAATCCGTGTATTCGTGGCATGAAAGGCAAACGCATCAAAACCTTACTTGTGAATGATATCAATTTATATGGCTACCATTTACCTTTAGATATTCACCCTGAATTAGGTAACAACGCAAAACTTGCTCAGTTATTAGGGATTAGCGATCTTCAACCGTTAGAAAATAGCTCAACCAGCATTCCTGTTTGGGGAACGTTAAAAGATTCCGTTACCGCTGAAGAATTTGCGTACCGTATTGAACAAGTGCTTCACCGTAAACCGTTAATTTGCACCGAAAACGGACCGCACTTAATCCGTAAAGTAGGCATTTGCACCGGTGGCGGACAAGGCTATATTGATTTAGCGGCAGCACAAGGTTGTGATGCCTTTATTACCGGCGAGGTTTCGGAGCAAACAATTCACTCTGCTCGTGAGCAAGGTATTCATTTCTTTGCAGCTGGTCACCATGCAACAGAACGCTACGGAATTAAGGCATTAGGTGAATGGCTAGCGGCTGAATATGGCTTGGATGTAGAATTTAAAGATATTGATAATCCCGCCTAACTGGTACAAAGTGTGATTGATTGCCGAAAGCACACAAAACAAGTATAATCTCGTCGATTTTTTTAACTCAAACATAGGAGAAAATATGGGTTTCTTAACTGGTAAACGTATTTTAGTAACAGGTCTTGCAAGCAACCGTTCTATCGCTTACGGGATCGCAAAAGCAATGAAAGAACAAGGTGCTGAACTTGCTTTCACTTATTTAAACGATAAATTACAACCGCGCGTAGAAGAATTTGCAAAAGAATTTGGTTCTGACATCGTCCTTCCTTTAGACGTAGCGACCGATGAAAGCATCCAAAACTGCTTTGCAGAATTAAGCAAACGTTGGGAAAAATTTGATGGTTTCGTACACGCTATCGCATTCGCACCTGGCGATCAATTAGATGGCGATTACGTAAACGCAGCAACTCGTGAAGGCTACCGTATTGCTCACGACATCAGTGCTTTCAGCTTCGTTGCAATGGCACAAGCGGCACGTCCTTACTTAAATCCAAATGCGGCGTTATTAACCCTTTCTTACTTAGGTGCAGAACGCGCAATTCCTAACTACAACGTCATGTGTTTAGCGAAAGCGTCTCTTGAAGCAGCAACGCGCGTAATGGCAGCGGATTTAGGTAAAGAAGGTATTCGTGTGAATGCAATTTCTGCAGGTCCAATCCGTACCTTAGCGGCATCAGGTATTAAAAACTTAAAAAAAATGCTTGCTACTTTCGAGAAAACCGCAGCATTACGTCGCACTGTGACTATTGAAGATGTGGGTAACTCAGCGGCATTCTTATGCTCTGATTTAGCATCTGGTATTACTGGTGAAATCGTTCACGTCGATGCAGGTTTCAGCATCACTGCAATGGGTGAATTAGGCGAAGAATAATTTTTCGTACAATCTATTTTTAGGCAGGCTTTTCAGTCTGCCTTTTCTCTTTTTTTAAATATAACTATGTTCCAAGATAATCCATTACTCGCACAACTTAAGCAACAAATCCACGATAGCAAAGAACACGTTGAAGGCGTGGTAAAAAGTACTGATAAAGCTTATGGTTTTTTAGAGTGCGATAAAAAAAGCTACTTTATTGCCCCACCTGCAATGAAAAAAGTGATGCACGGTGACAAAATCAAAGCCACTATTGAAAAGCAAGGCGATAAAGAGCAAGCTGAACCTGAAGAATTAATTGAGCCAATGCTCACGCGCTTTATTTCCAAAGTGCGGTTCAATAAAG
>CBCSVJ010000206.1:0-2985 GCA_965143545.1 uncultured Haemophilus sp.
TTTCAAAGGTTGGGAATAATGCAAAAATCCCGATTGACCCCGTAATCGTATTTTTATCTGCCACAATATAGTCAGCAGTTGAAGAAATCCAATAACCACCAGAAGCTGCCATTCCCCCCATGGATACCACAACAGGTTTACCTGCTTTCTGAAGGTTTTCAGTTTCTTGGCGAATAATTTCAGAGGCAAAGGCACTGCCTCCCGGTGAGTTAACGCGCAGAACAACCGCCTTCACTTTCTCGTTATCGTAGGCCTGTCTTAATAACTTCGCGATGGTATCGCCACCAGCTGATTCTTCATCGCTTTCACCATCAATAATTGTCCCTTCGACATTCACTACCGCAACAATATTTTTTTCATTTGGATCCACAGAGAAACGATCGCCTAAATCAGATAAATAATCTTCAAAATCGACTAATTTGGCTTTGCCTTCTTCACCTTGACCAAAAAGTGCAGTCAATTTTTTATCTAAATCCAATCTTGTTGCAAACTGTGTCACTAACTGACGTTTTTTCACATAAGCCGTTTCATCACCTTTTAGTGCTTTTAAATCACTAATATATTTTTGTGCATTCGGTAATACGTCATTGGCGGTAATATGGCGATTAACCATTAATGTTTGCATATAGTTTTGCCACATGCCCCCAAGCCATTTTTGCATATTCGCTTTTGCTTCTGGTGACATATCATCACGCAAGAAAGGTTCTACCGCGGACTTATAAGTCCCTACACGAAAAATATGTGGCGTAATTTCAAGTTTTTCGAGCATGGATTTAAAGTAAAGATTTTCCTGACGTAAACCTTGAATACCAACTTGCCCAATTGGATTGAGATAAATGTCATCCGCAAAACTCGCGAGGAAATACTGTGCCTGCGTGTAATTATCAGCATAAGCAATAACCGGCTTTTCTGATTCTTTAAAACTTTGAATGGCCTTTCCTACATACTCTAATGATGGAAGATCCCCCCCTTCAAAGTCATTTAAATTCAACACTAAACCACGAATTCGTTCATCATCTTTCGCAGATAAAATACTTTGCACCACATCAAAGGTTGAATATTTATAAGAGACTTTTTCATTATTTAAACGTTGGAGTTCCTTTTCCCAACTCAACATATCTTCCGTGTTATCCGCAAGATAGCCCGTTAAATTTAAATATAATGCACCTTGATCACCTGATAAGACTTGGCTTTTCTTACCATCCCCAAAAAGGCCGACAAGAAAAATCAACGCTAAAACAAATAATAAAAACACAAAATTCATCACAAGATTTCGGATAAAATTGAGCACTTTACAACAAAATTTCAATACGCTTAATATGGTATTCATGCGAAATTAAACCTTTAAAAACAGAAATAAAAATTGTGCGTAGCCTATCATAAAGTTTAGTGAAAAACTATGTTATAATTAACCGCACTGAAAACTAAAAAAGGGAAAACACTATGGACGCATTAACTCTTTTAACACAACGCAAATCCAATAAAAAATTAACGGCGCCAGCCCCTAGCCAAGTGCAATTAGAACAAATGTTTCAAGCAGCTTTACGTGCACCCGATCATGGTAAACTCGAACCTTATCATTTCGTGGTAATTCAAGGCACAGGTTTAAGTAAATTGGAAAACTTGCTCAAAGCTGCAGTAGCTGAATTTGAGTTAGGTGAAGAGCGATTAAAAAAAGCAGAGAATTTTGCACGCCGTGCACCGATGGTCATTGCGGTAATTGCTAAAATTAATCATGAAGTGAAAAAAGTACCAGGTTGGGAACAAATGCTTACTGCAGGTGCAGCAACTTATGCGATTCAACTTGCGGGCAACGCACTGGGTTTTGAAAGTTTTTGGGCAACTGGTCCTCTCGTTGAAGGGCGTGAATTACGTGAAGCGTTTGGTTGTGACAAAAATGATAAGATCGTTGCCTTATTACAAATTGGTACAGCCGCTGAAAAATTAGAAAGAGACTGTAAACCAAAAGATTTATCACGTTTCCTGAGCCATCTATAACGATCAAAAAAGGCGGAGATTTCCGCCTTTTCTATTGTTCTTATTCAAACTCGCCTTCTAATCCACTTCGGATTCTATTTTCAAACGCTGTATAGTCCACTAAAAACGCATCGTGACCATAATCCGATGGAAATTCGTAGAATCTTAAATCTACGCCGGCTTGCTCTAAAAGCTGTTTACTTTTATGCAAATCAATGGATTTAAATAGTTGATCTGTCGTCACTGAAACCAATGTATAGCAGGCTTTAATTCGAGATAAGGCTTCTTTTACGTCTGTATACCCTACACTTGGATCATACAGATCGAGCGCACGCAATAAATGCAAATAGGTGTTGGCATCAAAACGCTCTAAAAATTTTTTACCTTGATAACTCAAATAGGATTCCACTTGAAAGTGATCTCCCCAAAATTGTCCTTCAGATTTAGTCGCTCGCCCAAATGCCTTGGCTAACTGCACATCGGTCCGATAGGTCAACATTCCCAACATACGAGCAATGGAAAGCCCTTGATTAGGCGGTGTCCCCTCATAATAATCACCATTATTAAAATTCGGATCATTAATGACAGCCTGACGCATCACATGATTAAACCCAATAGCTTCCGCACTGAAGAAAATCGAAGAGCAAAGATTCACAATATTATCCATAAAATCCGGATAATCAATTGCCCATTGTGTAGCTTGCATACCGCCAAAAGAGCCGCCCACTATCGCTTTTAGATGTGTTATACCGAGATAGTCAAGTAACGCTTTTTGTACTTTGATAATATCTTGAACAATAATATTGGGGAACTGACTACCATAAGGTTTTCCCGTAGTGGGATTAATTGAGCTTGGTCCCGTTGTTCCTTTACAACCGCCTAATACATTTGAACAAATGAAAAAATATTTAGATGTGTCAAATGCGAGGCCATCCCCCATAAAATTTTGCCACCAACCATCTTTATTCGGTTCATCAAAATAAGGTTCTGCATCTCCCGTTAAGGCAT
>CBCSVJ010000207.1:0-2970 GCA_965143545.1 uncultured Haemophilus sp.
GAAGGCCAAGTTCACTTTATGTGGGTAGGCATGGGTAATGTTATTGGCTCAACCTATTTAGCCTACGCATGGGACGATCTTGCCCCTGTGCTTGCGTTAGATTACGAAAAACTTAACTTATTGAAATCCTTTGGCCCAGTTGGCGGTTTATTAGTGAATTATGGCTTGCTTATTCTTTGCTTAATTGCCGTAGTTTGGTGGGAACACCACTTCTTGAAAAAAGCCAAAGCAAAAATTGCGGCAGCGAATCCACAAGCTTGTGGCTGCTAATTAAATATTAACGAATTCATTCAAAAAAGAGGACATTATTATGGCATTTACCGTTGTTCAAAAATTAGATAAAGATCCAAAAGACATCACCCCAGATTACACGTTAGATACGCTAGGTGAACCTTGCCCGTATCCGGCAATCGTAATGCTCGAAACCATGCCGCAATTGCAAAAAGGCGAAATTTTAGAGCTATTAAGTGACTGTGCCCAATCTATCAACAATATTCCTGTTGATACTAAAAACCACGGTTACACACTATTAAGCGTAGAACAAGATGGAACCAAATTACGCTATTTGATTCAACGTTAATGTAAAAAGAGCGGTCAATTTTGACCGCTCTTTTTTTATAAAATTTTTGTATGCTATGTTAAATATAACGCATCTGAATAATTAATTTTTAAGCTGAGTGATTTTACTTTTAAAGTGATAAGTCAATTTATTAAAAAGCCTTCATTATTAACTATTTTATTCACAAGGTATGTCACACTCTCATCATCTTGTCTATCAAACTCATAAATGAAGTTATGTAAAAAATTACTTAATGGGTAATTATATTTATATGCCAATAGCGATAAATCATTTTGAATCTTGAATAAGCTATAAATGGGGCTACTTACTTCAATTATGAATTTTTGAATCTCTTCCTCATATTCAAATAAAATTCTATCAATCTGAATTCTAGAATTAGAAAAAACATCTAATAATTCAATTAAAACATCATGTTTAATACTCATATCATTTCTTACACTATTATTAAGATTTTTATACTCTGTCATAACACTAAAAACCGCACTTTAATCTCTCAAAGTGCGGTCAGTTTTATTTCAGTTTTTTGCTTATTTGTTTAATGCAGTAAGAATGTCATCAACACGTTCTTTTGCATCACCAAAGAGCATTTGAGTGTTTTCTTTGAAGAATAATGGGTTTTGAACGCCTGCGTAACCTACCGCCATAGAGCGTTTGAATACGATAACGTTTTGTGCTTTCCATACTTCTAACACCGGCATACCTGCAATTGGGCTGTTTGGATCTTCCATCGCCGCTGGGTTTACGGTGTCGTTTGCACCGATAACCAATACCACATCAGTATCCGCGAAATCATCATTGATTTCATCCATTTCAAGCACGATGTCATAAGGCACTTTCGCTTCGGCTAAAAGTACGTTCATATGACCTGGTAAACGACCTGCAACAGGGTGAATACCAAAACGCACATTAATACCACGCTCACGCAATTTCGCCGTAAGTTCAGCCACTGGATATTGCGCTTGTGCTACCGCCATACCATATCCTGGCGTGATGATCACAGAGCTTGCATTTTTGAGTAATTCAGCCACTTCTTCTGCGGTTGTTTCACGGTATTCGCCTTGTTCTTCATCAGAAGATACTTGAACATCATTACCAAAACCACCAGCGATAACGCTGATAAATGAGCGGTTCATCGCTTTACACATAATGTAAGAAAGAATCGCACCAGAAGAACCCACTAATGCACCGGTGACGATAAGCAAGTCATTGCTTAGCATGAAACCTGCTGCAGCCGCTGCCCAACCAGAATAAGAGTTAAGCATTGAAACCACAACCGGCATATCCGCACCACCGATAGATGCCACTAAGTGCCAGCCGAATGCAAGAGCAATCGCGGTCATGAGTAACACTGGGAAGATATTATCTGGGTTGTTTAAGAATGCCACCATCAAGAAAGCAGAAACCACTAATGCCGCTAAATTTAATTTATGGCGATGTGGCAACATTAATGCTTTTGAATTGATTTTGCCGCTTAATTTACCAAATGCCACGATAGAACCCGTGAATGTTACCGCACCGATGAAGATCCCTAAGAATACTTCAACGTTATGGATATTCATTAACACAGGATCAGTTTCGTGTGTTAAGCCGTAGCTGTTAAAGCCTACGAGCACAGCTGCTAAACCTACAAAGCTATGAAGGATCGCAACGAGTTCAGGCATTTCAGTCATTTCAACTTTTAATGCACGTTGAACACCAATCACACCACCGATGATCATCGCAATGATTATCCATAATGTGCCTTCAGATTGCGGGCCGAAAATGGTTGCCACTAGCGCGATTGTCATACCGACAATGCCATACCAACAACCGGCTTTTGCCGTTTCATGTTTAGAAAGACCGGCTAAGCTCATAATGAAAAGTAATGCAGCGATAATATAGGCTGCTTGTACTAAACCTTCAGACATCGTCTTCTCCTTAACCTTTTCTAAACATCGCCAACATACGTTGGGTTACACGGAAACCACCAAAGATGTTGATGCTTGCCACCAAGATTGCTACAAAGGCTAATACATCAATGAAGAAGTTGCCTGTTGGTTGTCTAATTTGCAGTAATGCACCCACAATGATGATACCTGAAATCGCATTGGTTACCGCCATAAGTGGGGTGTGTAAAGCGTGACTGACGTTCCAAACCACGTAGTAACCGACTACACAAGCCAATACGAATACGGTGAAGTGAGAAAGGAATGCCGCTGGCGCCACAGATGCAAGCCAGAGGAATAACACACCTACACCCGCCATCACACCGTATTTGATACGAGGATCAGCTGGTTTTTCTTCCTCTTTTTTAACCGCACTTTGTGCCGCTTTCGCTTCTTGTTTTGGTTGTGCTGATACTTGGATTTGCGCTGGTGGAATTTCTTCCCCATAACGTACTACGGTCACAC
>CBCSVJ010000208.1:0-2963 GCA_965143545.1 uncultured Haemophilus sp.
AGCAAACCACCTATAATTTTGATGTGGTGATTGTGGATGATTGCTCGAAAGAACACTTTGAAGTGATACAATCTTATCCATTTGCATTTAAAGTGATTCGTAACGAAACCAATCAAGGCGCAGCAGAAAGCCGTAATATCGGCGCAAGAAATGCCGATAATGATTGGTTGTTATTCCTTGATGACGATGATCGTTTTGCAAATGATAAATGTCAGAAATTAGCCGATGTGATTGCCGAGCATCCCGATGTTAACTTTGTTTATCATCCAGCTAAATGTGAAATGGTCAATGAAGGTTTTAGCTATGTGACTAACCCAATTGAGCCACAAGAGATTAGCGTAGAGCGAATTTTATTAGCGAATAAAATCGGTGGTATGCCAATGATTGGAGTGAAAAAAGATCTGTTTTTAAAAATCGGTGGATTATCAACCGCACTTCGTTCATTGGAAGACTATGATTTCTTGCTGAAGCTTGTGCAAGATCCAACGTTTAAAGCGTGCAAAGTGGCAGAGCCGTTGACTTATTGTACCTTCCATACCAAACGTTCTAGCGTATCAACGGATACGACTAATACGCAAAAAGCGATTGATTATATCCGTGAAAATTATGTGAAAACGGCAGAGCAAGAAAAGAATTTTGCCATCAACGCACAATATATGTTGGCTTACCCACATATTATGAATTTATCCCGTAAAGCGGCTTTTTACTATTTTGAAATTTTTAAATTAACGAAAAGTATTAAGCAGCTAATTATTGCCTTTGTGGTTTTAATTTCACCTAAATTGGCAATTAATTTGAAACGGTTTATGTAGATAACTTATTAGATAGAGAAGTATGAAATTTTCAGTTTTAATGTCCTTATATATAAAGGAAAATCCACAATATTTAAGAGAATGTTTTGAAAGTTTAGTGGCTCAAACCCATCCAGCAGATGAGATCGTATTGGTGTTTGATGGTGCTGTCACACCTGAATTGGAAGCCGTGGTTTCTGAATTCGAAACCAAATTACCCTTAAACTTAGTGAAGTTGCCAAAGAACTTAGGTTTAGGTAAAGCGCTCAATGAAGGATTAAAACATTGTTCGCACGATTGGGTCTTCCGTATGGATACCGATGATATTTGTGTGCCTGAGCGTTTTGCGAAGCAAGTGGCGTTTATTGAGCAACATCCAGATACGATTATTTTCGGTGGGCAGATTGCTGAGTTTGGTGAAAATATTCAAGACATCGTGGCATATCGTAATGTGCCGACTGATGCACAAGATATCGTTAAATTTACCCAAAAACGTTGTCCGTTCAATCACATGACGGTAGCATATCAAAAAAGTGCGGTCATTAATTGTGGTGGATATGAGGATTTACAGGAAGATTATTACCTCTGGATTAAGCTTGTGGCGCAAGGACAAAAAGTGGCAAACTTGCCGGACATTTTAGTTTATGCCCGCGTGGGTAATGGCATGGTAGGGCGTCGTCGTGGTTTAAACCAAGCGAAAGCAGAATGGCGTTTATTTAAATTGAAACATCGCTTAGGTATTCAAGGCTTATTTTCAGGCCTATTCACCTTTGCCTTGCGTTCAGGTTCTCGCTTATTACCAACTTCATTATTGAAAACTGTTTATAACCAATTTTTACGCAAATAATGCGATATTTTGATAATTAAAAAAAGGAAAAGAAATGAATTTAATCTCAACGTTAAAAATGACTGCATTATCGACCGCACTTTTATTGGTGGGTTGTTCAAGTAATACGACAACAACGACAACGTCATCCACGAAAAGTATTCCGTCAGTAAGTAGTAATGCGGTTTATAGCAAACCAAGAACTTTAGATAACTTTAATGATTATGTACAGTTCTTAAAAGGTAAAGCGGCAGCTGAAGGCGTATCATTGTCAGTATTGAATGCACAAAATAATATTCAATATATGCAAAAGGCTGTAGATTTAGATCGTGCGCAAGCGGGTAGAAGTCAGCGTAATGCGGATCAACCACAGTTACCGAATCCAAACGGTACAACGAATTATTTGAATAAAGTACTGACCCAAAACAAAGTAGATATCGCCGAAGAGCGTTATTGGGAAGTCCAGGCACCATTACAACAAGCAAGCCAACGCTATGGCGTTCAACAAGAATATATCCTTGCTTTATGGGGTATGGAAAGTAGTTTTGGCTATTATCAAGGTAGCTATGATGTACTATCAGCTTTAGCCACATTAGCCTTTGATGGTAGACGTGAAGCCTTATTTAGTAAAGAATTTGTAAATGCGATGAAAATGTTAGAACGTGATCATATTCAACGTCACAGAATGTTAGGCTCTTGGGCGGGTGCAATGGGGCAAACCCAATTCATGCCAAGCGCATTCTTAAATTATGCGGCAGATGGTAATAATGATGGCGTGAAGGACATTTGGACGAACCAATTTGATGCGTTTGCTTCAATTGCAAATTATCTTCACACTGTGGGTTGGGATAACAAATTGCCTTGGGGCATTGAAGTCACATTAAATCAACCATTAGATTTATCGCTGTCTGGTATTGAGAAGAACAAAGCACGTTCATTAAGTGATTGGCAGTCTAAAGGTATCACCTTAGCAAGTTTCAGCCAACAAGAACAAGATAAATTGACCGCACTTTCGCAAGCCGATCTTTGGTTAGTTCGTCCCGATAAAGAAGTTGGGCGTGCATTCTTGGTTTCCAATAACTACCGCACGATTTTAGATTGGAACAAATCAAATTACTTCGGCGTAAGCATCGGTATGTTTGCTGATCGCATTAAGATGGCCACCGGCTTGTAGAAAATTATTTTCCTTTTATAATCCAACAAAGCTTTGTTGGATTATTTTTTATCTATAATTTGAATATTTGGAGAATACGATGCAAAAAAAATGGCTTTCTATTTTATTGTTTGCACCTTTGATGCAGAGCAATTATGCATTAGCTGATCAAGCAGAGAAAAAAGAATTGGAT
>CBCSVJ010000209.1:0-2930 GCA_965143545.1 uncultured Haemophilus sp.
GTTAGATAAATTCCAAGGCAAACCGATGTATCGTACTTCGACGGGTTTAGCTTTAAAGAAAACGGCACAGGAATTTGATAAGGCATTTAAAGAAGCGAAAATTTACGAAGGTGGTGCAGAAAAATCTTCTGCGAAATCAGAAGAAAGCGGCGAGAAAAAAGGTGTTTATAAACACTTGATGACAGGTGTATCGCACATGTTGCCGTTGGTGGTTGCCGGTGGCTTATTAATCGCGATTTCCTTTATGTTTGGTATCGAAGCCTTCAAAGATGAAACGATTTTCTATGGTATTCCAAAAGCTTTAATGGATATCGGTGGCGGTGCAGCATTCCACTTGATGATCGCAGTATTTGCCGGCTATGTGGCCTTTTCTATCGCAGACCGTCCGGGGCTTGCGGTAGGTCTCATTGGCGGTATGTTAGCCACCACGGCGGGTGCCGGGATTTTAGGTGGTATTATAGCCGGTTTCTTAGCGGGTTATGTGGTGAAAGGATTAAATGCAACCATTAAATTGCCGGCAAGTTTAACCTCCTTAAAACCGATTCTAATTCTACCGCTCTTTGGTACCTTGATTGTTGGTCTTGCCATGATTTATGTGATTAACCCACCGGTTTCACAAATTATGACCACCTTAAGCGATTGGTTAAAATCCATGGGGGAAGTCAATGCGATGGTGTTAGGCGCGATTATCGGTGCCATGATGTGTATTGATATGGGCGGTCCAGTAAACAAAGCAGCTTATACGTTCTCCGTGGGAATGTTGGCCTCTCAAGTTCATACCCCAATGGCCGCTGCTATGGCAGCTGGTATGGTGCCACCAATTGGGATGGCGATTGCAACTTGGATTGCACGCAGTAAATTTACCAGTAATCAACGTGATGCAGGTAAAGCTTCTTTTGTCTTAGGCTTATGCTTTATCTCTGAAGGGGCATTGCCATTTGTGGCAGCTGATCCATTGCGTGTGATTATTAGCTCGGTTATCGGTGGAGCAACTGCCGGTGCGATTTCAATGGCATTAAATATTTCTCTGCAAGCACCTCATGGTGGTTTATTTGTGATTCCGTTTGTTTCTGAGCCATTACTCTACTTAGGTGCAATTGCAACGGGGGCATTATTAACCGGTGTGGTTTATGCTGTGATTAAGCCGAAGGCGACAGAATAATCAATTCGTTGATTAAAAAGTGCGGTAATTTTTAACCGCACTTTTCATTTATCAGGTATAATTACAATGATTTAGGGAGAAATTATGGATAAATACAATAAACTCCGCATTGAATGGGATTGTCGTCGAGGCATGCTCGAGTTGGATAAAATCATCATGCCTTTTTATAAAGCACATTTTGACCAACTGACTGACGACAAAAAAGATATTTTTATTCGTTTACTTGCCGCCACGGATTTACAACTTTTTTCGTGGTTTTTTAATGGCAGTCAATCAGAAGATGACGAAGTACAAGCGATGGTTGAATATATCCAAGATGTGCAGAAAACGAATGTCCGTTAATTTTTTTGAAATTTTTTATACATAAGGAACTTTTCAATTTTAACTCTGTCTGATAAAGCAACAATAGCTTGCTGTCTTGAATATATGAAGGCGTGTTAGACGTAGCATAGGAGATATATGGCTGAACAGCTAACAGATCAGGCTTTGGTAGAAAGAGTGCAGCAAGGCGATAAAAAAGCCTTTAATTTATTGGTTTCTCGTTATCAAAATAAAGTAGCCGGACTTTTAACTCGCTACATTTCTCATAACGATATTCCAGATGTTGTACAAGAATCCTTTATTAAGGCCTATCGTTCCATTGAATCCTTTCGGGGCGATAGTGCATTCTACACTTGGCTATATCGAATTGCCGTTAATACGGCAAAAAATTACTTAACGGCACAGGGGCGCCGTCCACCGAGCGAAGATATTTTGGCGGAAGATGCCGAAAGCTACGATGTGGGAACCCATCTACGTGATGTAGATACCCCTGAAAATGAAATGTTATCTAGCGAATTAGAAAAAGTGGTATTTGATACTATTCACAGTTTGCCAGAAGATTTAAGAACCGCGATTACCTTGCGTGAGCTTGAAGGTTTAAGTTACGAAGAAATCGCAGAAATAATGGATTGCCCAGTAGGCACTGTACGTTCTCGCATTTTCCGCGCTCGGGAAGTGATTGAGAACAAAATACAACCGCTTATGCAACGTTAAAATAAAGTCGGAGTTTATAAAATGCAAAAAGAGTTACTTTCAGCCTATATGGATGGAGAAGAAGTCAGTGCCGAGTTGACGGAACAACTTTGTCAGGATAAAGATTCACAAGAATCTTGGGCAGCGTATCACACAGTAAGAGCAGTTATGCGTAAAGAGTCACCAGTATTATTAGGTGCTGATTTTACCGCGAAAATGGCTGATTTAATTGAATTAGAAGAAGTAAAACACGTTGAGATTACTGTTTCTCAACCAACACCAGAAGAAGCAGACAGCTTACCATTCGTGCAAAAATTAAAAGCATTCTTTGCACCAATGACACAAATTGCAGTGGCTGCAGGTGTGTGTTTAGTGGCAGTAGTAGGTGTGCAATCATTTAATGCGAAAAGCACATCGGTTACACCAGAAAACCCTGTTTTACAAACCTTACCATTTAACAGTTCAGTTCAAGAAGTAAGTTACAACGCTCCGACCAAAGATGTAGCCACTTCGGAACAGGTTGAACAAAAAAATCGCCGTATTGGCACGATGTTGCAAAACTATGAATTACAGCGTCGTATGCATGCAGACAGCTTAAATGTGGGTAGCAACCAAGCGAAATAATTACTACAATTAATCGATAATTCACCACCTTAGGCGTGGTGAATTTTTTTCTGGATAAACCAATTTATTTATGAAAAAAACGTCTCTCAACTTAACCGCTCGTGTAGGCTTATTCTGATTGCCTGTTACG
>CBCSVJ010000210.1:0-2904 GCA_965143545.1 uncultured Haemophilus sp.
TTTTTGTGTCATATTACAAATCGCTTAAAAAAGGCTGCCAGTTAATCGGTTTCAGTAATGTATTAAATTTTTCTTGATGAGTTTTATTCAGTAAGCGTTCCGTTTCACTTAATAAGCTGACCGCATCCGCTAATACTTGAATTGGTTTCATCTCTAGCGTCTGACAAAGTGTGGTCAGAAAATCAGGCATATTTTCTAGATGTTCAGCAAGCAGGCTCACCACACATTTTTGTAAATTTTGCGTACGTAAAATCGCAGGGACTTTGTTTAATGTAAGACGTAGCTGGGCTTCATTTTCAATAAATTCAAAACCACTTTGTTGGAAAAAAGCTTTTTGTTTTTTCCATTGTTCAAATTGTTTTTCATCTAAGCGGAAAATAATCGGAATGAGCAACGGCTGTTGTGAAATTTCACTTTGTTGTAAGGTTAATTCATAATTTAAGATTTGCAATTTAGCTAATGACATCAAATAAAACTGCTGATTTTGTTGTAAAAGTAATGCTTTATTTTCAATTAATGCTAATGCGCGTAAATAGCCCGTTTCACTTGCCTGTGGAAGTTGTTGTTCAACGACAGGTGTTGTTAAAAGTTGAGAATTTTCCGCAGGACGTACTAATTCACCATATAAGCGTTGTTCCGTCTTTGTAGGTTGTTCACGATAACCATATGACGGAACGTATTCACTACGGTTTGAAAAGTGCGGTCGATTTTCTGATTGTTTTTCACGAGATTGATGATAATTTGAGGCAAAAATATTTTGCCCTGCCGCTGCACGATTGGGTTTTGTTTCATAGTGCGTTTGATACGAAGCCGAAGGCTCTCTTGCTTCATTTATCGCTGGCGCTAAATTT
Source organism: uncultured Haemophilus sp. (assembly GCA_965143545.1). Taxonomy (GTDB): domain Bacteria; phylum Pseudomonadota; class Gammaproteobacteria; order Enterobacterales; family Pasteurellaceae; genus Haemophilus_D. Next base: position 852 of record CBCSVJ010000210.1, read on the forward strand.
AATTCAGCTTGAGGAATGGCATTGAGCGCGTTTGTTACGCCTTGGCAGATAAAGTCATGAATTAATCGAGCTTGATGGAAACGCACCTCGTGTTTTGTTGGATGCACGTTGACATCGACATCATGTGGATTGAGGTCGATAAAGAGTACAAATGCAGGGTATTGCTCAGTATGCAAATGCTCCGCATAAGCTTGGCGAATGGCGTGGGTGATCACTTTATCGCGAACCATTCGTCCATTGATATAGCAATAGCTCAAATCATTTTGAGAACGTGTAAATTCAGGTGTCGCCACCCAGCCAGAAAGATGCAGATCATCATGTTTCCAATCAATGCGTAAGGCATGTTGAACAAAATCATCGCCACAAATGGCGGCAACACGTTTTAGTTGTTGTTCTTCATTCGTTGCAGGACGATATTGTCGAATCATTTTGCCGTTATGTGTGAGCGTTAAAGCAATATGGAATTTTGCTAAAGCAATTCGGCGAATGACTTCATCAATATGAGCAAATTCTGTTTTATCGGTACGTAAGAATTTACGACGAGCAGGCGTGTTAAAAAAGAGATTCGCCACTTCAACCGTTGTGCCAACAGGGTGAGAAGCGGGTTTAATTGTGGTTTCCATTTCTCGACCTTGCGCATAGACTTGCCATGCTTCATTCTGCTCTGCAGTACGAGAGGTAAGGGTTAGGCGAGAAACCGAGCTGATACTGGCAAGGGCTTCACCACGGAAACCTAAACTTAAAATGGCTTCGAGATCATCAAGATCGGCAATTTTACTGGTTGCGTGTCGAGCCAGCGCAAGGCTTAATTCTTCTTTAGGAATGCCACTACCATTATCTCGAATACGAATCAGACTGGCGCCGCCGTTTTCGATATCAATATGAATTTTATTGGCACCGGCATCAAGGCTGTTTTCCACCAATTCTTTCACCACAGAAGCAGGGCGTTCGACCACTTCACCTGCGGCAATTTGATTAGCCAGCTGTGGGGAAAGAATTTTGATTGCCATAGGATTCCTTATTTTTCTTTAAGTTTGATTTTTTGACCAGTCACGACTTTGCCGTTTTTCAATGTTGGGTTCAGTTTTAAAAGACGATTAACCGGTACATTGTATTCACGAGAGATGGCATAGATAGTTTGATCGGCTTTCACCGTATGGTAAAGCGGGATTTCTTTCTTGCCATTATCTTTCTTCTCATTCCCTTTTGAAGAAGCGTCTTTTTTATCGTTGCCTTTTTTCTCAGGCTCTTTTTTACTCTCGGTTTTTTCTTGTTTTTTATCTTTTTTAGAAACGGTTTTTTCAGCTTCAACAATCTTGCTGTTTTTCCCTTTGTTATCGGCTTTGGCTTTATCATCTTCTTTAGGTTTTTCTTCTACCTTTTTACCTTTGCCGTTATCCGGAATTTTAATGGTTTCATTCAACCAAAGTTCTTTGCGTTTCAGTTTATTTAACTCAATAATTTCACTGACTTTCACATCATATTTGTTCGCTAGGCTACCAATGCTTTCACCTGGTTTCACTTTATGACGTACCCCGCTGTCTTTGACATCGGAAGTGTGGTCAGATTTTTCGGTGTTTTTCTCTTCTTTTTTAGTTAGTTCTTCCGCTTTTTTGCCTTTGCCATTATCAGGAATTTTAATGGTTTCATTTAGCCAAAGTTCTTTGCGTTTCAGTTTATTTAGCTCAATGATTTCACTGACTTTGACATCATATTTATTCGCCAGGCTACCAATGCTTTCACCTGATTTCACTTTATGGCGAATACCGCTGTCTTTCACATCGGAAGTGCGGTCAGATTTTTCATTATTTTTGTCGTTTGATTTTGTAGATTTGCTCTCTTGCTCATCACTTGGAGGAACAGCAATCGCTTTTAAATTACCATTGCGATAAGCGACTAAGCCTTCATAAATCATATAAGCAATACGACGACGATAAGCAATGGTATTCAGTTTTTGTTCTTCTTCCATATTGGAAAGGAAACCTGTTTCCACCAGAACAGAAGGAATATCAGGTGAGCGTAATACGCCAAGGCTTGCATGTTGTGGCGTGCT
>CBCSVJ010000211.1:0-2887 GCA_965143545.1 uncultured Haemophilus sp.
TGGGATGGATGTAAGCCATTTAATCCGTACGCAAGAAGTGGCGGAAGCAGCTTCAAAAGTCGCTGTTTTTCCTAAAGTGCGGTCAGCTTTACTGCAACTTCAGCAGGATTTTGGTAAAAATGATGGCCTGATTGCGGATGGGCGAGATATGGGAACGGTGGTTTTCCCAAATGCACAAGTTAAACTGTTTTTAGATGCAAGTGCGGAAGAACGTGCAAAAAGACGCTATAAACAGTTGCAAAATAAGGGAATTAATGGTAACTTTGCACAGATTTTAGCCGAGATACAAGAACGCGATTTTCGTGATAGAAATCGTGAGGTTGCGCCATTGAAACCGGCTGATGATGCTTTATTGTTAGATAGCACAACATTGAGTATTGATGAAGTCATTGCTCAAGCGTTAGCTTATATTCAAGAAAAAGCGTCAATTTCGATTTAACTGTTTATTCAAGGAAGAATAGACATTTATCCTCAACCCCGCATTTTATGGATCTTAATGTGGATGTTATTAACTTAAATTAAGAAGATTATTTATATGTCAGAATCTTTTGCTCAACTCTTTGAAGAATCATTAAAAGGCCTTGAAACCCGTCAAGGTTCAATCGTTAGCGGTACTGTTGTTGCTATTCAAAAAGGCTTTGTACTTGTTGATGCAGGCTTAAAATCTGAATCTGCAATTCCTGTTGCTGAATTCCAAAACGCTCAAGGTGAACTTGAAGTTAAAGTTGGCGACACAGTAAACGTAGCTTTAGATGCAGTTGAAGATGGTTACGGCGAAACTAAACTTTCTCGTGAGAAAGCGGTTCGTCACGAATCTTGGATTGAATTAGAAAAAGCTTACGAAGAAAAAGCGACCGTTATCGGTTTAATCAACGGTAAAGTGAAAGGCGGTTTCACAGTTGAGTTAAACGGTGTTCGTGCATTCTTGCCAGGCTCATTAGTTGATACACGTCCTGCGCGTGAAGCTGATCACCTACTTGGTAAAGAATTAGAATTCAAAGTAATCAAATTAGATCAAAAACGTAACAACGTTGTTGTTTCTCGTCGTGCAGTGATCGAATCTGAAAACAGCCAAGAACGTGAACAAATCCTTGAGAACCTAGCTGAAGGTTCAGAAGTTAAAGGTATCGTTAAAAACTTAACTGACTACGGTGCATTCGTAGATTTAGGTGGCGTTGACGGTTTATTACACATCACTGATATGGCTTGGAAACGTGTTAAACACCCAAGCGAAATCGTGAATGTAGGCGACGAAGTAACTGTTAAAGTATTAAAATTTGACAAAGATCGTACTCGCGTATCTTTAGGATTAAAACAATTAGGTCAAGATCCTTGGGTTGCTATCGCTGAAAACCACCCAGTAAACAGCAAATTAACTGGTAAAGTAACTAACTTAACTGACTATGGTTGTTTCGTTGAAATCTTAGATGGCGTTGAAGGTTTAGTTCACGTTTCTGAAATGGATTGGACTAACAAAAACATCCACCCATCTAAAGTTGTAAGCTTAGGCGATACAGTTGAAGTGATGGTGTTAGAAGTTGATGAAGAACGTCGTCGTATTTCTTTAGGTTTAAAACAATGCAAACCTAACCCATGGACTCAATTCGCTGAAACTCACAACAAAGGCGACAAAGTTACTGGTAAAATCAAATCAATTACTGATTTCGGTATCTTCATTGGTCTTGAAGGTGGTATAGACGGTTTAGTTCACTTATCTGACATTTCTTGGAATGTTGCAGGTGAAGAAGCAGTTCGTAACTACAAAAAAGGTGATGAAGTTTCTGCAGTAGTATTAGCAGTAGATGCAGTGAAAGAACGTATTTCTTTAGGTATCAAACAACTTGAAGATGATCCATTCAACAACTTCGTAGCTATCAACAAAAAAGGTGCAGTAATCTCTGCAACTGTTGTTGAAGCTGACGCTAAAGGTGCTAAAGTTGAATTAGCAGGTGGCGTTGAAGGTTATATCCGTGCAGCAGACTTAACAAACGAAGTTGCAGCAGGTGATGTAGTTGAAGCGAAATATACCGGTGTTGATCGTAAAGCACGTATCGTTCACTTATCTGTAAAAGCGAAAGATCAAGCTGAAGAAGCAGCTGCAGTTGCAAACGCGAATAACAAACAAGAAGATGTTGCTATTCCAAACGCAATGGCTGAAGCTTTCAAAGCAGCTAAAGGTGAATAATTAATTCACATGAATAAGGCTGGGTCATGGACTCAGCCTTATTATTACCGGCTATAATTTACAAGGATTTAGCGGTAATTTATTATGAACTAATACATTACCCGTAAGTCTTAATAACAAGTTTAAGTATAAATTTAAAGGAGAGTTGACGATGACTAAATCTGAACTAATTGAAAATCTATCAACAAAGCACCCAACTTTATCCGCAAAAGAAGTAGAAGGTATTGTAAAGGATATTCTTGAACTTATTGCACAATCTTTAGAAGAAGGTAACCGTATTGAAGTTCGTGGTTTTGGTAGCTTCTCTTTACACCATCGTCAACCGCGAGTAGGCCGTAATCCTAAAACCGGTGATTCTGTAAAATTAGATGCTAAATCGGTACCGCACTTTAAAGCAGGTAAAGAATTAAAAGATCGCGTAAATGTTTTTGCTTAAACATTCAATCGATATCAATAAAACGACACTTAGGTGTCGTTTTTTATTACAAATTTTGGCATAATGAAACTATTCTTAACAAGGAGATTGTGATGATTAAATATATTCTCGGACTCATTATTGTGCTAGCTATCGTAATCGTTGCGGTAACTATAGGGGCGAATAATGATCAAGTAATCACCTTTAACTACATTGTTGCTGAAAGCCAATTCCAACTTTCAACTCTAGTCGCGATTTTATTTGGTTTTGGATTAATTTTAGGTTGG
>CBCSVJ010000212.1:0-2885 GCA_965143545.1 uncultured Haemophilus sp.
AAGTTTTGACGGGTAAAGATCAACGCACTTGGGCCATCTTGACGCTCAACCGCTTGCTGCCATGCAATAGCTGACTCTACTTGGTCACATGGACGCCATGTTTCAAGATTTGGAATTAAGCGTAATGATGTGGTTTGCTCCACTGGTTGGTGAGTTGGACCATCTTCGCCTAAACCGATCGAGTCATGAGTATAAACGAATAAAGTGCGTTGTTTCATTAATGCCGCCATACGCACCGCATTATGTGCATATTCGTAGAACATTAAGAAGGTTGCGCCATAAGGAATGAACCCGCCGTGTAAAGCAATACCATTCATAATCGCTGACATACCGAACTCACGTACACCATAGTTGATATAGTTACCGCCTACGTTTTCGTGTGCACGAATTGGTTTAGAACCGCTCCATAACGTTAAGTTAGAGCTTGCTAAGTCTGCAGAGCCACCTAAGAATTCAGGTAATACATGTGCATAAGCTTCGATTGCATTTTGTGATGCTTTACGGCTCGCAATGCTTGCAGGGTTAGCTTGTAATTTTTCAATGAACGCTTTAGATTCTGCCGCCCAATTTGCTGGTAATTCACCGTTTACACGACGTGTAAATTCTGCTGCAAGTTCAGGGTATGCTTTTGCATAAGCCGCAAATTTTTCTTCCCAAGATTTTTCTGCTGCAGCGCCTTTTTCTTTCGCAGACCATTCAGCATAGTACTCAGCTGGAATTTCAAATGGACCATATTCCCAGCCTAGTGCTTTACGAGTTAATGCGATTTCTTCATCACCTAATGGTGCACCGTGACAATCATGAGAACCTGATTTATTTGGTGAACCAAAACCGATAATGGTTTTACAAATAATTAATGTTGGTTTTTCTTTTTCTGCTTGAGCAAGAATGGTTGCGGCACGAATTTGTTCTGCATCGTGACCATCCACATTACGGATTACTTGCCAGCCATAAGCTTCAAAACGTGCTGCAGTATCATCACTGAACCAACCATCAACATGACCATCAATCGAAATGTTGTTGTCATCGTAGAATGCGATTAATTTACCTAGGCCTAATGTTCCGGCTAAAGAGCAAGCTTCATGAGAAATCCCTTCCATTAAACAGCCATCGCCTAAGAACACATAAGTGTGGTGGTCTACGATTTCATGGCCTTCACGGTTAAATTGACCTGCTAATGTTTTCTCTGCAATCGCCATACCCACGGCATTAGTGATACCTTGGCCTAAAGGACCAGTTGTGGTTTCAACACCTGGTGCATAACCATATTCTGGGTGGCCTGGGGTTTTAGAATGTAATTGACGGAATTGTTTTAAATCTTCGATAGAAAGATCATAGCCTGTTAAATGTAATAAGCTATAGATCAACATTGAACCGTGGCCATTAGAAAGTACAAAACGGTCGCGATCGGCCCATTTAGGATTGTTTGGGTTATGTTTTAAGAAATCGCGCCATAATACTTCAGCGATATCCGCCATTCCCATCGGTGCACCTGGGTGGCCTGATTTCGCTTTTTGTACTGCATCCATTGATAGCGCACGAATTGCGTTGGCGAGTTGTCTACGAGTTGCCATGTTTTTCTCCTATCTAAATAATTCTCAGTATTCTACCCTATTTACTGATTGGCTTAACCAATATTTGCAATTTTATTTAACTTGATCAAATTCTTCGACGACGTTGATGGAAACGTTGACTACTCGATTTACCTTGTAAATTGACCACCGTTTTAGTTTCCACTGGTTTTCGATATGTTCGACGATAATGACTTAAAAAATAATGAATGGAACTGGCAAATAAAGCACCTAATAAAAAGACCACGACAATTTCACCATATAAGCGGTGAAAGACTTGATTGATTTTGTTCTGTGTTGTTTGAGCATATTGGGCGTCAAACGTCACACGCAAAAAGCCACGAACCGCGTTATTAGAAGCTGAATAAATAGGCTCAACAATTTGTTGTGTTGAAAACTCACCTTCATTTTTATGTTCTAGGCCAAGTTGCTCACGAAGGTTGCCAGTATTGGTACTTTGTGCCAATTCTTTACCGTTATAATCATAAATGGTCGCATCAAGCACAAAGTTTTCTTTAACTAAATTATCTAAATTTTCGACGAGTTGATCGGATTTCGCATTATTGGTTAATAAAACTGAAAATAAATTGGCTTGCTGACGAACCAAAGTATGCGATAAATTCGCTACTTGATTCACACTTGAAAGCTGTGAACCAATCTTAAATTGTTTCACGCCAAACAAAATCACCGCCATGGCCGCAATACAAAGCAGCACGATGAGCCCAAACATCAGTGATTTTTGAAGTTTTTCTTTAATTAATTGCACGTTGTTTTTCCATTTTTTCGCCAAGATCGGCTAGAATAGACGAGTATTCACAATTTACAGGATTTTCTATGCAAATTCAAAACCTTGCAAGCATTACCCAAAAATATCCCCAATTCCCCACCGCACTTTCGTCTGATTTGCCTCGCTCCGATGAATCGCATGCGTTTATCTTATACGGTACAACACTGAATTTAGCCAAATTACTCGAGTTCCAACAAAAGTGCGGTCAATCTTTCCAGTGTGTTGATGCATGGAACGTTGAAAAAAATACCGTTGTCCTTTTAAAAGGCAAATGGCTAGCCGATTTTATTGCCCATGCCCACGACCTGCAATTAGACATCGCTAAACTGGATTTTGATGCAAAATTATCAGAAAAAGGTTTATTGGTGATGGATATGGATTCTACGGCGATTCAAATTGAATGCATTGATGAAATAGCCAAACTGGCCGGCACAGGTGAGTTAGTTTCTGCCATTACTGAAAGTGCCATGCGTGGCGAGCTCGATTTTGAACAAAGTTTACGTCGCCGTGTGGGAACACTTAAAGGC
>CBCSVJ010000213.1:0-2880 GCA_965143545.1 uncultured Haemophilus sp.
GCCTGACTTAAATCAGGATCATAATTTGTATGTTCCCGCTAAAGTGAGGTTAAATATTATCGTGATTTAGAACGATTCTGTGACTCTACTAGTCACGACGTCTTGTTGTTTCTCTTTAGTTAAAGAGTTGAAAAGTACTGCGTAACCAGATACACGAATGGTTAATTGCGGATATTTGTCCGGATTTTCCATCGCATCTAATAACATTTCACGGTTTAACACGTTCACATTTAAGTGTTGACCACCTTCTACTGCGGCTTCATGGTGGAAGTAACCATCCATTAAGCCAGCAAGGTTGCGGCGTTGTGCTTCTGGATCTTTACCTAACGCATTTGGTACGATTGAGAAGGTGTAAGAAATACCATCTTTTGCGTAAGCAAATGGAAGTTTAGCCACAGAAGTTAATGATGCTACCGCACCTTTTTGGTCACGGCCGTGCATTGGGTTAGCACCAGGTCCGAATGGTGCGCCAGCACGACGACCATCTGGGGTGTTACCTGTTTTCTTACCATAAACCACGTTAGAAGTAATGGTTAATACAGACTGTGTAGGCACAGCATTGCGGTAAGTTTTAAGTTTTTGAATTTTCTTCATGAAACGTTCAACTAAATCACAAGCGATATCATCTACACGGTTGTCATTATTACCATATTGTGGATATTCACCTTCGATTTCGAAGTCGATCGCTACGTTGCTTGCTACAACATTGCCATCTTTATCTTTGATGTCACCACGAACTGGTTTAACTTTCGCATATTTAATTGCTGAAAGTGAGTCTGCTGCAACAGAAAGACCTGCGATACCACAAGCCATAGTACGATATACATCACGATCATGTAACGCCATTAATGCTGCTTCGTATGAATATTTATCGTGCATGTAGTGGATGATGTTTAAGGCTGTCACATATTGTTTTGCCAACCAATCCATAAAGCTGTCCATACGAGTCATTACGGTGTCGAAATCTAACACTTCATCAGTGATTGGTGCAGTTTTCGGACCTACTTGCATACCTAACTTTTCATCAATACCGCCGTTGATTGCGTATAACAATGTTTTCGCTAAGTTTGCACGCGCACCGAAGAATTGCATTTGTTTACCAACAACCATTGGTGATACACAACCTGCGATTGCGTAGTCATCATTGTTGAAGTCTGGACGCATTAAATCATCGTTTTCGTACTGAACTGATGAGGTATCAATCGATACTTTCGCACAGAAACGTTTGAAGTTTTCAGGTAATTGTTCAGACCAAAGAATCGTTAAGTTTGGTTCTGGAGAAGTACCCATGTTGTAAAGGGTGTGTAAAATACGGAATGTATTTTTAGTTACTAATGTACGACCATCTAACCCCATACCTGCGATGGTTTCAGTTGCCCACATTGGGTCACCAGAGAATAATTGATCGTATTCAGGTGTACGTAAGAAACGAACCATACGAAGTTTCATGACTAAGTGGTCAACTAATTCTTGCGCTTCAGTTTCAGTAATTTTACCCGCTTTTAAATCACGTTCGATATAGATATCGATAAAGGTTGCAGTACGACCGAATGACATCGCTGCACCGTTTTGTGATTTGATTGCAGCAAGATAAGCAAAGTACATCCATTGAATTGCTTCTTTAGCATTAGTTGCAGGGTTAGAAATATCGTAACCGTAGCTTGCTGCCATTTGTTTCATTTGGCCTAATGCACGGTGTTGTTCTGCGATTTCTTCACGTAAACGGATAGTTGCTTCAAGATTTACGCCATCTTCTAAGTCTTTTTGTAAAGAAGAGAATTGTGCGTATTTATCTTTCATTAAGAAGTCTACACCGTAAAGTGCTACACGACGGTAGTCACCGATAATACGGCCACGACCGTAAGCATCAGGAAGACCAGTTAATACACCTGATTTACGGCAACGTAAAATATCTGGCGTATAAACATCGAATACACCTTGGTTATGTGTTTTACGGTATTCAGTGAAGATTTTTTTCACTTCAGGATTTAATTCACGACCGTAAACTTTACATGAACCTTCCACCATTTTAATACCACCAAATGGCATAATGGCACGTTTTAATGGAGCATCAGTTTGAAGACCTACGATTTTCTCCAAGTCTTTATTGATGTAGCCTGGCGCGTGAGAAATAATCGTTGAAGGCGTATGTTCGTCAAAGTCTAATGGCGCGTGAGTGCGGTTTTCAACTTTGATTCCTTCCATTACAGTTTCCCAAAGTTTTGTTGTCGCTTCGGTTGGACCTGCTAAGAAAGAATCATCACCTTCATACGGGGTGTAGTTCTTTTGAATAAAATCACGTACGTTGACGTTTTCCTGCCAATCACCGGCAACGAATCCTGCCCACGCAACTTTTTGTGCTTCATTAAGTTCTGACATAGTCATTTCCTTTTTTAATTGATAAAAAATAAGTCTGTTAGTTCGTTAGTACATTAGTGAGCTTTAGTTAAATAACGTTGGAATAAGCCGATACAAACCGCACCACCCACAATGTTGCCCAACGTTACTGGAATCAAATTCTTCACAATAAAATGATAGAGATCTAAATCTGTATATTTCATTGGATCCACACCAATTTGTTGCCAAAATTCTGGTGTACTAAAATGTGCTGTAATAATGCCAAGCGGAATCATAAACATATTTGCCACACAGTGTTCAAAACCTGATGCCACAAATAAGCCAATTGGCATAATCATAATAAATGCTTTGTCTGTAACAGTTTTACCGGAATAAGACATCCATACCGCTACACACACCATAATGTTACATAAAATACCAAGGTTAAATGCTTCAAACCAAGTATGATGAATCTTATGTTGAGCGGTTGCCAAAATGGTTAAACCCCATTGACCATTTGCTACCATGGTTTGTCCCCCAAAC
>CBCSVJ010000214.1:0-2872 GCA_965143545.1 uncultured Haemophilus sp.
CCGAACATGCTAGGAATCACCAACACACCGAAAATAAATTCGCGAATGGTGCGTCCTTTCGAGATACGCGCAATAAATAAACCTACAAATGGCGCCCAAGAACACCACCATGCCCAATACAGAATGGTCCAACCGCTAAACCAGCCAGTATGTTCTTGTTCATAAACATAGGTTTTGAAGCTTAATTGGACTAAGTTGCTGAGATAAGTTCCGATGTTGTCGCTGAACGCTGATAACAAATAAAGTGTTGGCCCCGCCACTAATACGAAAATCAACAAACAGAAAGCTAATGTTAAATTCAGCTCACTTAAGATTTTTACCCCTTTCCCTACACCAGAAATCGCGGAAAATATCGCTAAACTCATTACCACGGCAATTACGACAACTTGCAAGCTGAAGCTATTTTCGCTAATCCAGCCTAATTGATGTAAGCCTGCACCCAATTGTGATGCACCAAAACCTAATGTTGTGATAACACCAAATAAGGTGGCAAGTAACGCCATAATGTCGATAAGATCGCCTAACTTGCCATTAATACGCTCTTTCAATAACGGATAGAAACAAGAACGTAATGCCAAAGGTAATTTGTAACGGAATCCAAAGTAAGCCAATGCCAACGCAATCGTGCCATACACCGCCCAGGCATGAATTCCCCAGTGGAATAAGGTGTGTAACAAGGCTTCTTGTTGCTTATGCTCTGCGCTGCCTGTGGTAATATCAGATAAGTAATGCGTCAATGGCTCTGCTACACCAAAGAACATCAACCCTACCCCCATACCGGCAGCAAATAACATCGCCAACCAAGACAGAAAACCAAATTCAGGCTCTTCTTCATCATTGCCTAATTTGATATTACCTAGGCTACTGACTGATAAAATGACTAAAAAGCCCAAAAATACTGAGAATGCTAATACGTAAAACCAACTAAAGTTGGCAAAAATGCCCGATTTAGCAGCATTTAATAAAGTTTGTGTTTGTTCAGGTGCGATTAAAATCATCGCGACAAGCAACACCACAAAAAATAACGTTGCACCAATCACTAAAGGATTGAACGACGTTTGCTTTTCCATAAATTTAGATAAAGACAACGCTTCCCCCTTAAAAATTAAGTGAATAAAAATAAAATCAGATTAAATAAAATAAGGCCTTAAGCCCTAAATGGTGAGATGGAACCATCGCAAATGATAGCACGGAGAAGTGCGATTTTGAAGGAAACGCTCAGTAGGATTTGAGTGGATTGTTTCCAATTACGAAATATATATTATCAAAATATCAATATTTTTTCAAATTTCCTAAAATTGAAAATCATGAAAGAAAAAGTGCGGTCAGAAAATATTAAAATTTCTGACCGCACTTTATTCAATATTGATTAAATTCGTTCTTCGATAATTCCGCCACCCAAGCAGACTTCATCTAGGTAAAACACGGCTGATTGACCTGGTGTGACCGCAGCCTGAGGTTCATCAAAAATCACTCGGATGCAATCATCAATTGGCTCAACTAAACAAGCAATATCCGTTTGGCGATAGCGAGTTTTCACCGTACAACGGAATGCTTCACGCACTGGTTCACGATTTACCCAATGTAGCTGCTTGGCAATTAAGCCTTTGGAGAACAAGCGCGGATGATCATGGCCTTGTGCCACAATCAATTCATTATTTTCCACACCTTTATCTACTACATACCAGGCTTCATCACCAGCATTTTTTAATCCACCGATACCCAGCCCTTTACGTTGCCCGAGCGTGTGGTACATCAAGCCTTCATGGCGACCAATAATCTCTCCATCTACAGTACGGATATCACCCGGTTGTGCAGGCAAATAACGCGCCAAGAAATCTTTAAATTTACGCTCACCAATAAAACAAATACCCGTAGAATCTTTTTTCTTCGCAGTAATTAAACCTAAATCTTCCGCAATAGCACGTACGATCGGCTTTTCAATTTCACCTACAGGGAAAAGGCTTTGACCTACCTGATGTTTACTCAAGGTGTAAAGAAAATAACTTTGATCTTTGTTGCTATCTAAACCCCGCAATAGTTCAGCCTGATCATCTGCCCCGCGACGACGCACATAATGGCCGGTAGCAATATAATTAGCACCTAAATCTTCTGCCGCATATTCTAAGAAAGCTTTAAATTTAATTTCTTTATTGCACAGAATATCGGGGTTTGGCGTACGACCAGCTTTGTATTCTGTTAAGAAATGTTCAAACACGTTATCCCAATATTCCGCGGCAAAATTAATTTTATGCAGTTTAATGCCTAGTTTGTCGCATACTGCCTGCGCATCAGCAAGATCCGCTGAGGCTGTACAATAATCGGTATCGTCATCTTCTTCCCAGTTTTTCATAAAAAGGCCTTCCACTTGGTAGCCTTGCTGTTGAAGAATAAACGCAGAAACGGAGGAATCCACCCCTCCAGACATGCCGCAAATGACTTTTTTAGTGGCATTTTCGGCAAGTTGTTCTGCACTCAAAGGTGCGAAATGTTGATTATAAGTATTTGAAGTTAACATAAGTCTCCCGTAACTTCGGTTAAGGCGAAGCACATTGGTTGTTGATAAATAATAGCTACTTTATTGCTGAATAATTGATGTATCTTCTTTTAAAATATAAGAAGGCTCATCATTAAAAGAAATTTTATAAAACGTTTTACCCGATTCACCGACAACCTCCTTGAAAGTTTGGCAAGGAATATCGGTTGCTTTTAATGTAAATAAAGTCGGCATATTTTCAATTTCAGCCTCTGTTTTACTCAATACCGATTTACGATAAATAGATGTATCTTTTTGGATAAGTACATCAGGATAAGAATTAGAGGTATCGGGTTGCTCATCATCAAAAATACCTTTTTCAAGCACTAATGATTT
>CBCSVJ010000215.1:0-2871 GCA_965143545.1 uncultured Haemophilus sp.
GTAAATGGACAGGTATGTGTGGTGAGTTAGCCGGTGATGAACGAGCAACCTTATTGTTACTTGGTATGGGCTTAGATGAATTTAGTATGAGTGCAATTTCTGTGCCACGTATTAAAAAATTAATTCGTCATGTGAATTATCAAGAGGTGAAAGCCTTAGCTGATGAAGTATTACAAAAACCAACCGCTGCTGAAATTGAGCAATTAATTCAAGCTTTTTTAGCAGAAAAATCGTTAAACTAGATACAAAAACAGAGTTTTACGTTAAAATACTAGCCATCTTTAATAGATAGGAGATTAAAATGGGCTTATTTGACAAATTATTTGGTTCAAAAGAAAACAAAACAGTGGAAGTCGAAATTTATGCGCCACTTTCTGGTGAGATTGTGAATATCGAAGATGTACCAGATGTTGTTTTCTCTGAAAAAATCGTAGGTGATGGTATCGCGATTCGCCCAACAGGTAACAAAATTGTTGCACCTGTTGATGGTGTAATTGGTAAAATTTTTGAAACCAACCATGCGTTTTCAATGGAATCAAAAGAGGGTGTTGAATTATTCGTTCACTTCGGTATTGATACCGTTGAATTGAAAGGTGAAGGATTCACTCGCATCGCACACGAAGGTCAAAGCGTAAAACGCGGCGACACAGTAATCGAGTTTGATTTAGCAACATTAGAATCAAAAGCAAAATCAGTTTTAACACCAGTGGTTATCTCTAACATGGATGAAATTTCATCTATCGAGAAAAAATCGGGTGAAGTGATTGCTGGGGAATCTGTTGTTTTAAGTTTAACAAAATAAGATTTATAGACTAAAAGATCCGCTTTAAATAAGCGGATTTTTTTATCCTTATTCTTTTTTTAGCAGGTAAAGATGATTTATCGATTAACAGGCCAAGTACAGCATTATGCATGGGGCGGAAAAAACTATATTGCATCATTGATTGGATTAAATTCAGCCAAAGATCAACCTTGTGCTGAGTGGTGGTTAGGAGCTCATCCATCAGCACCTTCTGAAATTGAGGATGTAACAGGTAAGCAATCCCTTATTGAATTTTTATTGCAAAATCCGACCGCACTTGGACAGGCAAGCCGTCAGCAATTTGGTGATGAACTCCCTTATTTGTTAAAGATTTTAGATGTTGAAAAACCGTTATCGATTCAATTGCACCCGACTAAGGCCCAAGCTGAAAAGGGCTTTGCGGCTGAAAATGTAAAAGGGGTTGCATTAACAGATAGCACACGGACTTATAAAGATCGAAATCACAAACCAGAAATGATGATTGCTTTATCTGATTTCTGGCTTTTACATGGTTTTAAAACAAAAGCTCAAATCCTTACCACATTAAATGCACGCCCCTCTTTGCAACCTTTGGCTGAAAAACTTGGTACACAAAACCTTGCTGAATTCTATGCAGATGTGATGTTGGCGGATCAATCAACGCTCGCAAATTGGCTATTGCCCATTATTGAAGCCAACCAACAGCCTTATAAAAATGGCGAGCTGGCGCTAGACAACCCCGATTATTGGGTGCTTTATACCATGGAAGCCATGGCAATTTCGCCTGAAAAATTAGATGCTGGCTTGGTGTGTTTTTATCTCTTTAATATCGTGCATTTAAAAGAAGGAGAGGGCATTTTCCAAGATGCGGGTATTCCTCATGCTTACCTTCGCGGACAAAACGTGGAGTTAATGGCATGTTCTGATAATGTGATTCGTGGTGGCTTAACACCAAAATATGTTGATATTGTTGAATTATTAAAAATTGTGGATTGTCGTGAAGTGACACCTCAAATTATCTCAGTCGCACCTCACAATCAGTCAGAATTTACTTATAAAACGCCAGTAAAAGATTTTGCTTTAGCTCAAATTCGTGTTGACCCCGAGCAGCAAACAGAAGTGAATCTTCAAAGTGCGGGTATTTTGTTGGTGATGCAAGGCGAGCTGAAAATACAAGAAAAATCAACCGCACTTACCTTGAAACAAGGTGAGTCAGCATTCATTACAGCGGATTCTAACGTTGAGATAATGAGTGAAAAAGGCGGTTATGCCTTCTTGGCAAAATTACCATAAAAATTAATGTGATAAGTATCACGATTTATAAACTTATCACTAGATTAGTCGAAGATTTTAGGTATAGTGGGCGTCATTCAGGCGCCCTTTTTTATATGTCTAAATTGCATTGGGAGTTTTTATGTCGTTGCCTCGCTATTTTGAAGATCCACAAACCTTACATGTGAATACCACACCACATCATGCTTATTTTATTCCTTTTTCTTCAACAGAAAGTGCGATCAAAAAGACACGAGAATTTTCCCCTTACTTTACTTTACTAAATGGTGAATGGGATTTTGCTTATTTTGAAAGCTATACTCATTTGCCTCAAGATTTCCTTCATTTTTTATTTACAGATAAAATCTCCGTTCCTTCCAATTGGCAAAATCATGGTTATGATAATCATCAATATACTAATGTAAATTATCCTTTCCCTTTTGATCCGCCTTATGTGCCCATTGAAAACCCTTGTGGTTTGTATCACCGCGTTTTTAATGTTGAAGTCAATGCAGAAAAACGGTATCTCTTAAATTTTGAAGGGGTAGATAGCTGCTTATTTGTGTATGTGAATCAACAATTTGTGGGCTACAGCCAAATTAGTCATTGCACTAGCGAATTTGATATCACTGATTTTTTACAACAAGGGGAAAATCATTTACATGTTTTAGTGCTGAAATGGTGTGATGGTAGTTATTTGGAAGACCAAGACAAATTCCGAATGTCTGGTATTTTCCGAGATGTTTATCTGTTAGCACGAGAAAGAAATTATTTACAAGATTTTTTCATTCAAACTCAATTGGATCAAGAACTTACTA
>CBCSVJ010000216.1:0-2865 GCA_965143545.1 uncultured Haemophilus sp.
GATTGCTGAAGCTCGTTTAGGCGATGCATACCGCATTACTGAAAAACAATCACGTTACGAACAAATCGATGCGATTAAAGCGGATGTGATTGCACAAATCACAGCAGAAGATGAAGAGATCAGCGAAGGTAAAATCGTGGATATTTTCACCGCACTTGAAAGCCAAATCGTTCGTGGCCGTATCATTGCCGGTGAACCACGTATTGACGGCCGTACTGTTGATACCGTTCGTGCATTAGATATTTGTACTGGTGTATTACCACGTACTCACGGTTCTGCAATTTTCACTCGTGGTGAATCGCAAGCATTAGCCGTTGCAACGTTAGGTACTGAACGTGATGCACAAATCATTGATGAATTAACAGGTGAACGTCAAGATCACTTCTTATTCCACTACAACTTCCCTCCATACTCTGTAGGTGAAACCGGTATGATCGGCTCGCCAAAACGTCGTGAAATCGGTCATGGTCGTTTAGCAAAACGCGGTGTAGCGGCTGTTATGCCTAGCCTTGCAGAATTCCCGTATGTAGTGCGTGTTGTATCTGAAATCACTGAATCTAACGGTTCTTCTTCTATGGCATCTGTATGTGGTGCATCTTTAGCATTAATGGATGCGGGCGTTCCAATCAAAGCTGCTGTTGCAGGTATCGCAATGGGCTTAGTGAAAGAAGAAGAGAAATTCGTGATTCTTTCAGATATCTTAGGTGATGAAGACCACTTAGGTGATATGGACTTTAAAGTGGCGGGCACACGTGAAGGTGTCACCGCACTTCAAATGGATATCAAAATTGAAGGTATCACCCCTGAAATTATGCAAATTGCATTAAACCAAGCAAAAGGTGCTCGTATGCACATTCTTGGCGTAATGGAACAAGCAATTCCTGCACCACGTGCAGATATTTCTGACTACGCACCGCGTATTCACACCATGAAAATTGATCCGAAGAAAATCAAAGATGTTATCGGTAAAGGTGGTGCAACTATCCGTGCATTAACTGAAGAAACCGGTACGTCTATCGATATCGATGATGATGGTACAGTGAAAATCGCCGCAGTAGATAGCAGTGCAGCGAAAAATGTGATGGCACGTATTGAAGAAATCGTTGCTGAAGTTGAAGCGGGCGCAATTTACAAAGGTAAAGTGACTCGTCTTGCTGACTTCGGTGCATTCGTCGCTATCGTTGGAAATAAAGAAGGTTTAGTTCATATTTCTCAAATCGCCGAAGAGCGTGTAGAGAAAGTGAGTGATTATCTTCAAGTTGGTCAAGAAGTAACGGTTAAAGTAGTTGAAATCGATCGTCAAGGTCGTATCCGCTTAACCATGAAAGATCTTGCATCAAAACAAGAAACTGAAGCAGAATCTGCACCAGCAGAAGAGACTTCTGTAGAACAAGAATAATCTCACAGGGTGTGTAAAAAACCTTACACACCCGTTTTGATTATCAAACTAACTTATAAAACAATGCAATATTTTCGGTTATTCCGTTTTCTAGTTTCATTATCTAGCCTAAGTCTGACTTTATTTATTTCCGGTTGTGTGCAATCGGGAAACGTGTTTGTCGCACCAAATAAAGTCGTACTCGCAGATCAAACGCCGAATACGCACTTCGAACAAGAAGTGATGATTACCCGAATCGGGCAGGTTTTATTAGTTGGTAAAATGAGTAATGAAGAACGGGCGACGCTTCACTTTGAACGTGGCGTTTTATATGATTCCCTCGGTTTATGGGGCCTCGCACGTTATGACTTTACACAAGCCCTTGCGTTACAGCCAAAGATGGCTTCCGTTTATAATTACTTAGGGCTTTACTTACTGCTTGAAGAAGATTACGACAGCGCATTAGAAACCTTTAATGCGGTGTTTGAGTTGGATCCAAGTTATGACTATACCCACCTTAATCGTGGTTTAAATTTTTATTACGTCGAACGCTATAATCTTGCTGAAGACGATTTGATGAAGTTTTACGAAGCCGATACCAAAGATCCTTATCGCGTACTCTGGCTCTATTTGAACGAACAAAAATTAAAACCACAAGAAGCCCATGCCAACCTTGTTGAACGAGCTAAAGGGCTATCTAAGGACTTCTGGGGAACAAATATCGTTCAATACTATTTAGGTAATATTTCCGTGAGTGACCTGCAAGAACGGGCAACTAAATTTGCAGAAAACTCACAACAATATGCAGAAATATTAACCGAAACCTACTTTTATCTAGCAAAACAAAAACTCAATTTGGGGCAAATTGATGAAGCTGCGGCTTTATTCAAACTCGCTATTGCGAATCAGGTATATAACTTTGTTGAGTATCGTTTTGCCGTGTTAGAGCTGATGAAATTGAAACCGGCTCAAACTGATGACGAAAAAGAAGAAAAAAGTGCGGTCACAAAAACTGCTGTTTTTTAGACTTGCCTCTTTCTTTTGTAACAAATAAACCTGAAAGCGAAATTGAGCTTTCCTTACTTACATTCGAGTATTTTAATGACAGACAAAATCACTTTTAATGATTTGGGCTTGCCTGAATTCATTCTAAAAGCCGTTTCTGACCTTGGTTTTGAAACACCTTCGCCAATCCAACAAGCTTGTATTCCTGCTCTTCTAGAGGGCAGAGATGTACTGGGTATGGCACAAACCGGTAGTGGTAAAACTGCCGCATTCTCTTTACCTATTTTGGCAAAAATTGATCCTGCCGCAAAACATCCACAATTATTGGTGATGGCACCAACGCGTGAACTTGCAATTCAAGTTGCTGATGCTTGTGAACACTTCATGAAATATGCAAAAGGCATCAACATCGTGACCCTTTATGGTGGTCAGCGTTATGACATCCAATTACGTGCATTAAAGCAAGGTGCACAAGTTGTTGT
>CBCSVJ010000217.1:0-2845 GCA_965143545.1 uncultured Haemophilus sp.
CAGAAAACCGTATCAATGTCGCTCGTAATAAATTTAATGAAGCTGCACGTATTTATAATGAAAAAGTACGTCAATTCCCAACTAAATTAGCGGCAATGATTTTTGGTTTTAAAGCTAAACCTTACTTTAAATCAGCTGCAGGCGCTGAAAATGCACCAACTGTAAACTTTAACTAAGGTTTATCTATGCCATTCTTTTCCAGAATTCCGGTAGATAAAAAGCAAATCGAGGCGGCGATTAGTCGCCTCGAAAGCTTAAGTTCGGCTGAGTTACGTGTTTATATTGAACGCAAAGTACCAAAGGCTTCAGCACAATTGTCAGCAATGGAACGTGCTTTAGAAGTGTTTGATGAACTGGAAATGCATAAAACAGCGGCACAAAATGCCGTGTTGATTTATGTGGGATATAAAAATCATCTCTGTGCAATCGTAGGTGATAAAGGCATTCATCAATTTGTTGATGTGGCTTATTGGCAGTTACAATGCGATTTAATGATTGAGCAGTTTAAACAAAAAGCTTATACACAAGGCATTGTGGATGCGATTGATCGTATCAGTGATATTTTATCTCGCCATTTCCCTATTCAGCCTGATGACGTGAATGAATTATCTAATGAGGTAATTATTAATGGCTAAGCTTTTATCTTTTATGAAAAGTGCGGTTATTTTTAGCCTTGTTTTTTTTGCTCAAATGGTTGCTGCAGCAGAATTTCCACCTGCGCCAAATCCTTTTCATTACATTAACGATTACACCAACACACTTTCTGCAGAGCATAAGCAAATTTTAGAAAATAAACTGATTGCTTATAGCAAAGAAACGAGTTCACAAATCGCTGTTGTTTTGCTTCCGACAACCGGTGAATATGAAATTGCTGATTATACCTTTGCTTTAGGTGATAAATGGGGCATTGGACGTAAAAATCTGAACAATGGCGTGTTGATGCTGATTGCGAAAAATGATCGCAAAGTTTTTATCGCAACAGGGCAAGGTTTAGAAGGTGTATTACCAGATGCTTTTTTATCGCAAGTCATCCGTTCGGCAATTTTGCCACAATTTAAACAAGGCCAATATGCCCAAGGTATTAATGATGGCTTAAACCAAATTATTGCTGCAAGTAAAGGCGAGTTTGATGCTGCACAAGTTGAAGAAGATGCGTTCGATAAGTACATCCCATTCTTAATGGTATTGGCATTTATTGCTATTGTATTATTTGGTGAATTCCAATATCACAAAGATGAAGTATATATTAGCCCGAATCAACGTGACCAACTGAATAAAATCATTCGTCAAAGTACGATTTCTCGTCGCCGTGGTGGCGGTTCCGGTTTCGGAGGCGGATTTGGTGGAGGCTTCGGTGGCGGTGGTTCTTCCGGTGGTGGCTTTGGTGGCGGTGGCTTTGGCGGGGGCGGAGCAGGTGGAAGTTGGTAAGACCAAGTCTTTCACTCAGATTCTATCTTATGCTAGAATATCGCCCTATTCATATTTATTTGAACAAGGAACATTATGGAAACGTTAGACAAAATCAAAAAACAAATCGCTGAAAACCCAATCTTAATTTACATGAAAGGTTCACCAAAATTACCTTCTTGTGGTTTCTCTGCGCGTGCATCTGAAGCATTAATGAATTGCAAAGTACCTTTTGGCTATGTTGATATTCTTCAACACCCAGATATTCGTGCTGAATTGCCGGCTTATGCAAACTGGCCAACTTTCCCACAATTATGGGTAGAAGGTGAGTTAATTGGTGGTTGTGATATTATTTTAGAAATGTATCAAGCTGGCGAACTTCAAACTTTATTAAGCGAAGTAGCGGCTAAACATCAAGCTTAATTGACGATAGATTACAAGATAAACCTGCTTTTTAGCAGGTTTTCTTTTGCTCAAAAAATGATAAACCTGTTATAAAAATGTGATCAGATTAACATTTTTAAGTTAAATAACTTGTTGATAAAATTCCCTTACGTTAGACTACATCGCACTTAGTCGGGGTGCCAATATTAATGGCTGAGAAACACCCGTGAACCTGAAACAGATAATGCTGGCGTAGGAAACTAATGATCTCATTATGCTGTTTCGTTATGCAAAAATAAGGAGAACGCATAATGAACAAAACGCTTCCTATTTTAACCGCACTTTTTACCGCTTCCGCTTTCGCACAAGCTGCACCTCAAACATTAGATGTTTATACTTATGATTCATTTAGTGCTGATTGGAGTGCTGGACCAAAAGTAAAAGCAGCTTTTGAACAACAATTCCCGCAATGTAAGCTGAATTATGTGGCTTTTGACAATAATGGCACTTTGTTTAACCGTGTTCGTCTAGAAGGTAAAAAAATTAAGGCGGATGTCGTGCTTGGTTTAGATAGTTATCAAATTGAGGATGCACAAAAACTCAAGATTTTTGAGCCAAATAAAGTGGATTTAAGCCAGTTACGTTTACCAATTAAATGGGAAAATCACACGTTCTTACCATTTGATTATGCGCAATATGCGTTTATTTATGATAAAAATAAACTGGCTAATCCACCAAAGAGCTTAAAAGAATTAGTTGAGCGTCAAGATCTTAAAGTGTTATATCAAGATCCGCGTACAAGCAGTATTGGACGTGGTTTATTACTTTGGATGAATGCGGTTTATCCAGAAGCTGACGTGGTAAATGCCTGGAAAACTCTTTCTAAACATACTGTCACGGTCACCAAAGGTTGGACCGAGTCTTATGGGGCCTTCTTAAAAGGCGAAGGTGATGTGGTTTTAAGTGTAAATACTTCGCCGATTTACCATATTCTTTCTGAACAAAAAGACAATTATGTGGCAACAGAATTTGCAGAGGGTAGCGTCTTACAAGT
>CBCSVJ010000218.1:0-2836 GCA_965143545.1 uncultured Haemophilus sp.
GATTAACTTAAATTTAAGCGGTTCATATCGTGTTTCTCAAGGTTTAACTGCTGGTGTGGGTTTAAATGCAGTTTATGCAAAAGCAGAAATTGAACGTCGTACTGGTATTTTAAGTGATGCAGTAAAAAATGTTGCACCATTAGTTCCTGCATTAGTGAGAGCTGGACGAATTTCACCAAACGCAGCCGTTTCTTTAGCAAAATTACAAGGTGTGAATAAAGAAACTGTACTAACCCACTTACAAGATAAAAATGCATGGGGTTTCGGTTGGAATGCAGGTTTAGTGTACGAGTTTAACGAAAATAACCGTGTTGGTTTAGCCTATCATTCAAAAGTCGATATTGACTTTGAAGATGATAATGCTGTGAGTGCGAGTCGTACTATTCGTGGTCAAG
Source organism: uncultured Haemophilus sp. (assembly GCA_965143545.1). Taxonomy (GTDB): domain Bacteria; phylum Pseudomonadota; class Gammaproteobacteria; order Enterobacterales; family Pasteurellaceae; genus Haemophilus_D. The sequence goes on from CBCSVJ010000218.1 coordinate 396, forward strand.
GCCCTGCTGCAGGTGGATTAACATTACACCTACCAGATTATTTAGAATTATCAGGTTTCCACCAAGTTACAGATAATTTGGCATTGCACTATAGCTACAAATTTACACATTGGAGCCGTTTCAAAGAGTTACACGCAACCTTTAATGACGGAGAACTCGCATTCCATAAAGATGAAAAATACCGTAGCAATTCTCGTTATGCATTAGGTGCAACCTATAATGTAAATGATAAATTAACACTTCGCGCCGGTATTGCTTATGATGAAGCGGCAGCACCAACAGAACATGCAAGTGCATCTATTCCAGATACTAATCGTATGTGGTATAGCGTAGGGGCAACTTATAAATTTACTCCTAATCTTTCTATTGATGCGGGCTTTACACACTTGCGTGGTAAAAAAATTCACTTTACCGAAAGCCAATCAATTGGTGGCTTAGCGACAGTAACAGCGAATTATACCTCTAAAGCAAGTGCTAACCTTTACGGTTTAAACTTAAACTACAGTTTCTAATTTGTTAAAAATTTAGCATAATACGCAGCACACCGAATGTATGTTTGGTGTGCTTTTTTCTTATATCAATCCATAAAAACGAGAGAAAAATGACCGCACTTTATTATGCTTATATAGACTCACCAATTGGTCGGTTATTAATGCTTTCTGATGGTGAAAACCTCACAAATTTAGATTGTGAATTAGAACAAACCACGCCAAATCCAAATTGGATTTTACGAGAAGATTTACCGCTTTTTGAAAAAGTGCGGTGCGCTTTAATGCGTTATTTTAATGGCGAGCCAGAAAGTTTCTCCGATATTCCTTTATCGCCTAAAGGTACCGCATTTCAACAAGCGATTTGGAAAGCATTGCGTCAAATTCCTTATGGTAAAACAGCCAGTTATGGTGGATTAGCCGAAAGCATTAATAACCCTAAGGCGGTGCGAGCAGTTGGTGGTGCAGTTGGGAGTAATCCCATTAGTATCATCATTCCATGTCATCGTGTATTAGGGAAAAAATGTGAAATCACCGGTTTTGGTGGTGGATTGCCAGCAAAACGCTTTTTATTGAAGTTAGAAAATATTCCTTACATCGACAAAGGCGTAGAATACGTTAAACCGAAATTATTGAAGAAATACCACGCATGATCCCACAAACCGAACAAGCCTTATTAGAAAAAGCGCAATCTATTTCGGGGTTAACCTTTGGCGAACTTGCAGATGAGTTAAATATTCCTGTTCCGCCTGATTTAAAACGCGATAAAGGTTGGGTTGGAATGTTGCTTGAAACCGCATTAGGGGCAACTGCCGGCAGTAAAGCAGAGCAGGACTTTTCTCATTTAGGTATTGAATTAAAAACGTTACCTATTAATGCAGAAGGTTTTCCGTTGGAAACCACGTTTGTGAGCATTGCGCCCTTGGTTCAAAACGCTGGGGTAAATTGGGAAAATTCACACGTTCGTCATAAATTATCGAAAGTCTTGTGGATTCCCATTGAAGGCAGTCGAGATATTCCTTTGCGTGAGCGCCATATTGGCCAACCTATCTTATGGCAACCTTCGACTGAACAAGAACATCAATTACGCCAAGATTGGGAAGAGTTGATGGATTATATTGTGCTCGGAAAGTTAGATCAGATTACGGCACGTATTGGTGAAGTCATGCAACTGCGTCCAAAAGGCGCAAACAGTAAGGCCATTACAAAAGGCATTGGTAAAAATGGGGAAGTGATTGATACCTTGCCGCTGGGGTTTTATTTACGGAAAGAATTTACGGCAGGCATTTTAAACGCTTTTCTTAATCATAAAAATGGGTGACTCATCACCCATTTTTTTATTTCTCTAAGTTCTGAAAAACACGGAAAAAACCCACCGCACTTTGTAAAGTCTCACCATAAAAAATGAGCGGAATACGGTTCCGTTGCCAAGGCGGAACACCGAGCTCTTGCCAGATTTTTTTCATGGTTTCGGCAGGGCGATTATGCTGTCGTTTCACTTTGCCAGTATAAGCAAATCGTATTTGAATCGGTTCTTGTGTATCGGCAAGTTGAACCTGTTTTTCGTTCCAATTGACTAAAATGCCTTTCGCGTTGTGGGCTGCACAAATTGTTCCAAGATTATCAGGCAAGGTAATCTGTTGATTTAATGGCATATCAATACAAGTTTGCGACAAATCAACGAATTTCTCTGTTAAATAGAGACGTTGTTGATATCGGCGAATAATATGTTCTCCGAGTTGAAATTGGGGGGTTGCATCTGCTTTGGCTTTAATTACATCATCAATAATATGTGCTAATTGAACCTGCGTTGGCATGGCAATCTGATTTTTGGCCAACCACATTCGCAAAAGTGCGGTTTGTTTTTGCGATGAATAGCCTAGAAAGTTTACGAGTGAAAACTGTTTTTGATCCTCAAGAAGATGCTGCTCAAAGCAAGTTTGTAATAATTCA
>CBCSVJ010000219.1:0-2831 GCA_965143545.1 uncultured Haemophilus sp.
GTTGGAACAACCTGCTAACGCAACAGACAATAAAATCGGCATTAAACGTTTTTTAAAACGACCGCCTTGTAATAGAATAGACATATTCGCTCCATAATGAATAAATCAATAATGGGCGATCTTACTTATCTCACAATGTAAAAGCAAACAAAAATGAATGATTTAACCGGAATTTTATATATTGTCGCCACGCCAATCGGGAATTTACAAGATATTACACAACGTGCTTTAGAGACCTTTTCACAAGTGGATTTAATTGCTGCGGAAGACACGCGCCACAGTGGTTTATTGCTCAGTCATTATGGTATCAAAAAGCCTTTTTTTGCCTTGCATGATCACAATGAACAAGAAAAAGCACATGTGTTGGTAGAAAAGCTAAAACAAGGTACCAATATTGCATTAATTTCCGATGCCGGAACCCCCTTAATTAGCGACCCAGGTTTTCATTTAGTACGTAAATGTCGTGAGGCAGGCATTAAAGTAGTACCGTTACCCGGTGCTTGTGCAGCAATTACGGCATTATGTGCATCGGGCATTGCGTCAGACCGTTTTTGCTTTGAAGGTTTTTTACCCGCCAAAACCAAGGCGCGTAAAGATAAGTTAGAAAATGTCGCAGAAGAAGACCGCACTTTAATCTTCTATGAATCAACGCACCGCATTTTAGATACCCTTGCCGATATGCAAGATGTATTAGGTGGCGAACGCTATGTTGTACTTGCCCGTGAAATTACGAAAACGTGGGAAACCATTGCAGGGGATAAATTAAGTGATCTTCGTCAATGGTTAAGTGAAGATCCGAATCGCACGAAAGGTGAGATGGTGTTAATCGTGGAAGGCAAACCCAAATCAGAAGATAGCGAAGAATTTTCACCACAAGCAATTAAAGCACTCACTTTAATAGCTAAAGAATTACCTTTAAAAAAAGCCTCGGCGATTGTGGCTGAACTTTATGGTTATAAGAAAAATGCCTTATACCAATTTGGATTGGATCATTTAGATTAGTCAAAAACTATTCCCCTCTTTAGCAAAGAGGGGCGAGGGGAGATTTGGCAGAATTAAATTTTATAAATTTCGGAGAACAAATGTTAAAACAGGTTTCAGATACCTTACTTGCACCAAGCAATTTATCGCATCAATCATTGCTTAATATTTTTGATGTGATGTCGCATCGTCATATTGATTATGCGGATCTTTATTTTCAATTAAGCCAAGATGAAAGCTGGGTATTAGAAGACAGTATTATTAAAGAAGGTGGCTTCCATATTGATCGTGGTGTGGGTGTGCGCGCAGTTTCTGGAGAGAAAACAGGCTTTGCGTATTCCGATCAAATTAACTTAGCCTCATTACAACAATGTGCAGAGGCCGTAAAAGGCATTGCACAAATTAAAGAAGGCAATTTAATTTCGCCTCAAGCATTTAATGCGGTGAATGCGGTTCAGCGTTATGCGGCTATTAATCCGTTAGAAAGTTTAACCAAAGAGAAAAAGATCGAGTTATTGCACCTCGTGGATCGTACAGCGCGAGCTGAAGATCCTCGTGTTACGCATGTATCTGCAGCATTAAGCTCGATTTACGAAGAAGTATTAGTGGTTGCAACAGATGGCACACTTGCCGCAGATATTCGCCCACTTGTGCGTTTATCCATTTCGGTTCTTGTGGTAGAAGATGGTAATCGTGTGCGTGGTTGCTGCGGTTCAGGTGGAGGCTTTGGCTTAGATTGGTTTTTTGAAGTGGTAAATGGGGACATTCGTGCCGTTAATTTTGCCAAAGAAGCGGTTCGTCAAGCCCTTGTGAATTTAAGTGCGATCGCTGCGCCAGCAGGATTAATGCCTGTGGTATTAGGGGCTGGTTGGCCTGGCGTGTTGCTCCATGAAGCAGTAGGACACGGTTTAGAAGGGGATTTCAACCGTAAAGAAAGCTCCCTATTTACGGGTAAAATTGGTGAGTTAGTAACGTCGCCATTATGTACGATTGTGGATGACGGCACATTACAAAACCGACGTGGTTCTTTAACCATTGATGATGAAGGCGTGCCAAGCCAATGTAACGTTTTAATCAAAGACGGGATTTTGCAAGGCTACATGCAAGATAAACTCAATGCACGATTAATGGGCGTGAAACCGACAGGAAATGGTCGTCGTGAATCTTATGCACATTTGCCAATGCCGCGAATGACGAATACCTATATGTTGGCTGGTCAAAGTAAATTTGATGATTTAATCGCTTCTGTGGATCGCGGTATTTATGCACCGCACTTCGGTGGTGGGCAAGTGGATATCACCTCAGGTAAATTTGTGTTATCGACATCTGAAGCTTATCTTATTGAAAAAGGCAAAATCACCAAACCGGTTAAAGGTGCAACGTTGATTGGTAGCGGTATCGATGTGATGCAAAAAGTCTCTATGGTCGCGGATGAAACTGACTTAGATCTTGGTATCGGTGTTTGTGGCAAAGATGGCCAAAGTGTACCGGTCGGTGTTGGGCAACCCGCCTTGAAAATTGATGAAATCACCGTTGGTGGAACAAATTAAGCATGCAGCCCGATAAATCATATCGGGCTTTTTTGTTCCTTTTATTTAAGTGCGGTCAGTTTTTCCGTTATTTTAATTCATCGCTTTCTCAGGAATAATCATTGGGTTAAGTGAGCAATTCTGCATACGATATTTTCATATCCACACTTTTGTGATCCCTATCACAATATCTTGTAAAACCAGTTAAAAAATTTCCCCAAACAATCGCAATAAGTGATACATTTATCGTTGCATGACTTTTTGTCATTTAAGAGACAGGGACAGGCGTGAGTTTGTCTGAAATTTCATCAACCAGAGGGA
>CBCSVJ010000220.1:0-2830 GCA_965143545.1 uncultured Haemophilus sp.
TCACACTTTATTTTCAACACAAGACCTTGACAAAACCTATAAATATCCTTTAAAAGAGAGGTGTAACAAAAAAATAACAAATAACACAACATCAGAATAAAGGGTACCTTATGAATATAACCCCGATCAGCGAGTCGGCGGTGGTTTGCTCTTTACCGCCACCAGCTTCACTTCAACAACAACGCCAACTCTGGGCGTTTGCCAACCAACTACAGTCTGAGAAAGATATTGTAGAAGTTGTCGTGGGAATGAATAATCTCACGGTCTTCATTGATTTTTACGTAGATTTTGAGCCGCTTATTCAGCGCTTGGAACAACGTTGGGGAGAATTGAAAGTATCCACTTTTCAAGGTCGTCATATCGAAATTCCGGTAATTTATGGCGGCGAATTAGGTCAAGATTTATCTGAAGTGGCCAAATTACATAACACCACACCAGAACGAATTGTTCAAATGCATAGCGAACCGATTTATACGGTATATATGATTGGTTTCCAACCTGGTTTTCCCTATTTAGGTGGTTTACCTGAAAGCCTGCACACGCCTCGTCGTGCTGTTCCAAGAACACTTGTTCCTGCCGGTTCTGTCGGTATTGGTGGGGCTCAAACGGGCATTTATCCCTTTTCCTCTCCTGGCGGATGGCAATTAATCGGTCATACTAAGCATGCGCTCTTTGACAAAAATCAAGCACAACCAACCTTATTACAAGCAGGAGATACGGTGAAATTTGTGGTGGAGGGGATTGAATTATGATTCATGTTATTGATGTGCAATCCCGCGCAACAATTCAGGATTTAGGCCGTTTTGGTTTACGTCGATTTGGGATTAGTCAATGCGGAGCAATGGATAAATTGGCGTTACGCGCTGGTAATATTTTACTAGGTAATGCAGAGGATGCCCCAGCAATTGAAGTTCCTTTAGGTGGTATTACATTGCAATTCCAGCAAGATATGAATTTTTGTGTCACCGGGGCATTTTATGAAATGACCTTAGATGATAAACCGGTTTTTGCTTACTGGCGTTATCAGGCACGAGCTGGGCAAGTTCTGAAAATGATACGTGCAAAAATTGGTATGTATGGCTATTTATGTGTTCAAGGTGGTTTTACCTTACCCCAAGAATTGAACTCTTGTAGTACGGATCTTCGAGCTCAAATAGGAGGAATAGAAGGACGTGGTTTACAAGTGGGCGATCAACTGCAAACGGTAAATGATCCTATTTTGCGTAGTGAAATTGGGATTGCACCTATTCCACTTAAACATACTATTCATGCGTTACCGTCCTCTGAATATCAGGCATTTAAACGAAAATCCCAATATTATTGGTGGCGAAGTAAATGGACGTTGCAAAGCAACAGTGATCGCATGGGTTATCGTTTTCAAGGGCAAAAATTAGAATTAAAGCAACCGCTGGAAATGCTCTCTCATGCTATTCAATTTGGTAGCGTACAAGTGCCACCAAGTGGTCAACCAATTATTTTAATGGCTGATGCACAAACTACGGGCGGTTATCCCAAAATTGCCAATGTGATCGATGCGGATCTTGGTGCGTTGGCACAGGTACGTTTAGGCTCAACCATTCAATTCGAGGCAGTTAGTTTAGAACAAGCCGCAAAATTGCGTCGTAAAAATGAGATATACCTCGATCAAATTAGGAGAATTGTCGATGAAAAAAATTGATTTAAATGCCGATATTGCTGAAGGTTTTCCTTTTGATGAGGCCTTATTAAAATTGCTTTCTTCTGCCAATATTGCTTGCGGTTTACATGCTGGTGGAGCAAAAGAAATGCAAAGTGCGGTCAGATTTGCGAAAGAAAACCAGGTGCGTATAGGGGCTCATCCAGGCTTCCCTGATCGAGAAAATTTTGGGCGAACTCAGATGGATTTACCTGAACAGGAATTAATTGCGCATTTACGGTATCAGCTTGGTGCCTTAAAAGCGATTTGTGATGGGGAAGGCACGGAAATTAGTTATGTTAAGCCACACGGAGCTTTATACAATCAAGCTGCGAAAGATGAAAAGTTGGTACGTTTAATTGCACAAACAATTCGTCAATTTGATTCTAATTTAAAATTAATGGGATTGGCGGGTAGCTTAATGTTACGCGTAGCTGAGGAAGAAGGTTTACAAACCATTTCTGAAGTGTTTGCGGATCGCCACTATATGCCTGATGGGAGTTTGGTACCTCGTTCGCAACCGAATGCAATGGTGGAGTCTGATGAGGAAGCCATTCAACAAGTGTTACAAATGGTAACAGAAGGTCAAGTCAAAGCCATTGATGGAAGCCTTGTGCCAGTAAAAGCAGAAAGTATCTGTTTACATGGCGATAATCAACATTCTCTACAATTTGCAGCACGCATTGTGGAAGAATTAGAGAAAAATCATATAACAATAACGGCATAAGCCGAATAAACATAACACACAACATCAACTTAACAAGGGAGGTGCTTTATGGCATCAATCAATCACCGCCGAAATGCAGTGCTAGGGGCGGCATTTTTAATGGCGACTTCAGCAATTGGTCCTGGCTTTTTAACTCAAACTGCAACCTTTACAAACACCTTATTAGCCAGTTTTGGCTTTGTGATTTTATTATCGATTTTGTTAGATATTGGTGCTCAGCTTAATATTTGGCGAATTGTGGTGGTATCAGGAAAACGTGCGCAGGATATTTCTAATGCAGTTTTCCCTGGCGCAGGATATTTCCTTGCAGCGCTTATTGTGATGGGCGGACTCGCGATTAATATTGGTAATATAGGGGGCGCAGGCCTAGGGCTTAATTCAATCTTTGATATCGCCCCGGAAACAGGAGCTGTTATCAGTGGCATCAT
>CBCSVJ010000221.1:0-2807 GCA_965143545.1 uncultured Haemophilus sp.
TGATGCGTGATAAAAAAGTGTTGGCAGGCAAGTTGCGTCTTGTGTTGCTAAAAGCGCTTGGTCAAGCCCACGTGGCGACTGATACTGACAAATCTCTTGTGCTAAACGCGATTGAGCGTTGCACACAACATGACTAACTGTCATTGCTCTCATGTTGCGTCCAAAAAATAACAAAACGAAACCTCGAATTAAACACCGCCCGTTTTTAAAATGGGCGGGCGGTAAATTTCGTTTAACGGACGATCTCAATCGTGTCTTTCCAAAAAGAAAACAATGCTTAATCGAGCCTTTTGTGGGGGCGGGTGCTGTTTTTTTGAATTCCCATTTTGAACGTTATATTTTGGCGGATATTAATCCTGATTTAATTAACTTGTTTAATATCGTCAAAGAAAATGTAGATGCCTATATTGAGGCTTGTAAGCCAATTTTCTTCGCTGAGAATGCGAATACAGCCGACTATTATTACGCACAGCGAGATGCCTTTAATCAATCAACCGATCCTTTCGTGCGTTCGGTGTTGTTCCTTTATTTGAACCGTTTTGGGTTTAACGGCTTGTGCCGTTATAACAGTAAAAATGAGTTCAATGTGCCCTTTGGCGCTTATAAAACTCATTATTTCCCAGAAGATGAATTACGCTATTTCGCCCATAAAGCGCAAAGTGCGGTCTTTTTATGTGCCGATTTTCAACAAACGTTTGAATTAGCGGATAAACACAGCGTGATCTATTGTGATCCGCCTTATGCACCGCTTGCGCAAGATACCAATTTTACTGGATATGCAGGGAATGCTTTTGGACTTGAACATCAAAAGAATTTAGCAGAATGCGCCAAAAAAGCACAAAAAGAAAAGCAAATTTCTGTTGTGATTTCTAACCACGATACGAAATTTACGCGTGAGATTTATAAAGGGGCAAAATTTAAACGCGTTAAAGTACAGCGCTCGATCAGTCAATCTTCAGAAAAACGAGTTAAAGTAAAAGAATTAATCGCCATCTTTAAAGGTTAGCTTAGCAGGTTAATTCAGGATTAATTTTAATCTCAAAGCCTTTTACTTCGGGATAGGTAGGTTGAATTGCCGCGAGTAATTCGCTTTGGCGAAATAAAATCCCTTGGCGAACGACCGCACTTTTGACTTCGATAAAGAGTTTCCCATCCGTAATGGCACCTAAACGAAAAAGCCCTTTGAATTCTTGTGGGAAAAGGCGACTAATGTTTTGGTTCAGTTCATTCAATATTAACCCTTTCTGCATGATTTTGGCAAATTGTGATCCTTCTAGCACATCAATAATATTCATGGCTTTTTGATAACGCTCATGCTTGTTTTCCACAAAAATACCCCAATAATGACTTTACGTTGAATTTCCGATACAATACACACAAATTTTGTCAGAGACAATAAGATGATGAAATCAAACAAAGGTAAAACAAATTTCTGGTCGCAGTTGCTGTTAAGCATGATTGCGATTTTTGCTTTACCTGTCGCTCAGGGATTAGAAGCACCGCCTTCATCAAATATGAGTGGCGAAAATTACCAAACATCATCTGAACAATATATGTTGATTGCAGTGCGTGAAATTCGTCAAGCATTGCAGGTTCAACCTCAGCCAACAAATCACAAAACCCATTCCAATCAAAAACACGAAAAAATTCAACCGCACTTTATCGCGGCAGAGTTTCCTGTTTTTGCCCCTATTCGGGCCGGTCCTGCTATTATTTAATTTTCTTTTATCTTTAAACGAACCGATTTTTTAATCGGATGATCCTTTTTATTTTTTATTTGAAAGAGAAATTATGAGTTTTTTAACAAAAATTTTTGGCAGCCGTAACGAACGTATTTTACGCAGATTAAGAAAACAAGTTGCGAAAATCAACAAAATGGAGCCAGCTTTTGAAGCATTAAGTGATGATGAATTAAGAGCAAAAACAGAAGAATTCCGCAGTCGTTTAGCTAATGGTGAAACTTTACAACAACTTTTACCTGAAGCTTTTGCTACCGTGCGTGAAGCGGGTAAACGTGTACTTGGTATGCGCCATTTCGATGTGCAATTAATCGGTGGTATGGTGCTAACAAACCGTTGTATCGCAGAGATGCGTACGGGTGAAGGTAAAACCTTAACCGCAACCTTGCCTTGTTATTTGATGGCGTTGGAAGGTAAAGGTGTACACGTTGTAACCGTGAATGATTACTTAGCACGTCGTGACGCGGAAACTAACCGCCCATTATTTGAATTCTTAGGTATGACTGTTGGGGTGAATATCCCTGGTTTACCGCCTGAAGCAAAACGTGAAGCTTATGCGGCAGATATTACATATGCCACAAACAGCGAGCTAGGTTTTGATTACCTTCGTGATAACTTAGCGCATTCCAAAGAAGAGCGTTTCCAACGTCATTTAGGCTATGCCTTAGTGGATGAAGTGGACTCTATCTTAATTGATGAAGCACGTACGCCGTTGATTATTTCAGGTCAAGCGGAAGACAGCTCTGAGCTTTATATTGCGGTAAATAAATTAATTCCGAATTTAATTAAGCAAGAAAAAGAAGATACGGAAGAATATACCGGTGAAGGCGACTACACCTTAGATCTTAAAACCAAACAAGCGTATTTGACTGAACGTGGTCAAGAAAAAGTTGAAAATTGGTTAATTGAACAAGGTTTAATGCCAGAAGGTGATTCTCTTTATTCACCAGCGCGCATTGTATTGCTACACCATGTTATGGCAGCGTTACGTGCGAATACTTTATTTGAGCGCGATGTAGACTATATCGTGAAAGATGGTGAGATCGTGATCGTCTATGAACATAAGGG
>CBCSVJ010000222.1:0-2783 GCA_965143545.1 uncultured Haemophilus sp.
GAATTAGATAAAACGACTGCAAAAACCCGTTACGAGGGCTTTGTAAAAGCCATGAATGAAGCCAATCTACCGATCCATGAAAATTGGATTATGGAAGGTTTCTTCGAGCCTGAAGACGGTTACGAGTGTATGAATAAAATTCTTGCACAAGATAGTCTACCTACTGCCGTGTTCTGTTGTAATGATGTGATGGCATTAGGTGCAATTTCTGCGATTACGGAAAAAGGCTTACGTGTGCCTGATGATATCTCGATTATTGGCTATGATAATATTCACTCATCACGTTTCTATGCACCGCCACTCACAACGATTCATCAATCTAAGTCTCGTTTAGGTGCACAAGCGGTTAATCTTTTATTTGAGCGTATTGCCAATAAAGATAACGATAATCACGAAAAACACCGCATTGCGATCCATCCTGAACTCGTTATTCGAAAATCAGTTCGCAACCTTAAATAAACATTAAACTTTTTGACCGCACTTTGAATTTTATCTAAAAAAGTGCGGTCATTTTTTTACTTATTTTAGCCTTTTTTGATTTAATGCAAGTTTTTAACGTATAGCATTTGATCCCGATACATATTTTTGGTTATATCTCCCCTAGTTTTATTTTTTTCTTTATCGGAGTTCATATGACTGATGAGTATCGCACTCTCCGCCATAACATTAATATGTTAGGGCGTTTTCTTGGAGAAACCATTAATGATGCACAAGGCGAAGATATTCTCACCTTAATTGAAAATGTTCGCCAATTATCCAAACAATCTCGAGCAGGCGATAGCCAAGCACGTAAAACATTGTTGGATACCCTTTCCACCATTTCAAATGAAAATATTATTCCTGTTGCACGAGCATTCAGCCATTTTCTTAATTTAACGAATATCGCTGAACAATACCAAACGGTCTCTCGCCAACACAAAGATTTACAATCTTCTAATCGTTCATTAAGTGCTTTATTCCAACGCTTAAAAGCATTAAATACTTCAAAAGAAGAAGTTTACAAAACCGTTGAAAACTTGCTCATTGAGCTAGTATTAACCGCACACCCAACCGAAACCACACGACGTTCGTTAATCCACAAACACGTTGAGATCAATAAATGCTTAAGCAAATTAGAGCACGATGATTTGACGCCGAAAGAACGCGGTATTATTGAACGCTTATTGCTTCGTTTAATTGCTGAAGCATGGCACACCAATGAAATCCGTACTGTTCGCCCTACGCCATTCGATGAAGCAAAATGGGGCTTTGCCATGATTGAAAACAGTCTATGGCAAGGGGTACCGGAATTCTTACGTCAATTAAATGAACACGCTCGTGAATTCTTAGGCTACGATTTACCTGTGGGCTTACGTCCTGTCCGAATTTCTTCTTGGATGGGTGGTGACCGTGATGGCAACCCATTTGTTACTTCAAAAATTACTCAACAAGTACTCTATTTTGCTCGTTGGAAAGCAGCAGATTTATTCTTAAATGACATTAAATCTCTTGCTGATGAATTATCTATGGTGAAATGCACACCAGAATTTACCGCAAAATATGGTGAGCATTTAGAGCCTTATCGTTTTGTAGTCAAAGCGCTTCGTGCAAAACTTATCGCCACCCTAGATTACTTTGATGATTGCCTAGCAAATCGTCCGCCACGCGTAAGCCAAGCGGATATCATCATGGAAGATAATCAACTTTGGGAACCGCTCTATGATTGCTATCAATCATTAATGGCGTGTGGCATGCGGATTATCGCTAATGGTTCATTATTAGATATTTTGCATCGTATTCGTTGTTTTGGTGTCACGCTTTCACAAATGGATATCCGTCAAGAAAGTACCCGTCATACAGATGCCATTGCTGAAATTACCCGTTATCTTGGCATTGGCGATTATGCACAATGGAGCGAAGCAGAAAAACAATCTTTCTTAGTACGCGAGTTAAATTCTCGTCGCCCATTAATTCCAACTCATTGGGAGCCATCTGCTGAAACCCAAGAAATTTTAGATACTTGCAAAGTCATTGCTCAACAAAAACAAGGCGTGATTGCTTGCTATATTATTTCCATGGCGAGAAGTGCCTCTGATGTGCTTGCCGTGCATTTATTATTAAAAGAAGCAGGCGTGCCTTATCACATTCCTGTCGTGCCACTTTTTGAAACCTTAGATGACTTAGATGCCTCTGAAGGTGTCATGCGTCAATTGTTTAATATTGGTTGGTATCGTGGTGTGATTAATAATCATCAAATGGTGATGATTGGTTATTCTGACTCAGCTAAAGATGCGGGCATGATGGCAGCTTCATGGGCACAATATCGTGCACAAGAAGCGTTAGTCAATTTAACCGAAGAATTAGGTATTGAACTCACTTTATTCCATGGTCGTGGTGGTACGATTGGTCGAGGTGGTGCACCTGCACATGCAGCATTACTTTCTCAACCTCCACGCTCACTCAAAAATGGTTTACGTGTGACTGAACAAGGGGAAATGATCCGCTTTAAACTAGGTTTACCCGAAGTTGCGGTTGAAACCTTTGATCTTTACGCGAGCGCGATTTTAGAAGCAAACTTACTCCCACCGCCAGAACCTAAAGCAGAATGGCGTACTGTGATGGATGAACTTTCCGCTACTTCATGCGACATTTACCGTAGTGTTGTTCGTGGTGATAAAGACTTCGTGCCTTATTTCCGCAGTGCCACACCAGAACAAGAACTGTCTAAACTACCACTTGGCTCTCGTCCTGCAAAACGTAATCCAAATGGGGGCGTAGAAAGCTTACGTGCCATTCCATGGATT
>CBCSVJ010000223.1:0-2764 GCA_965143545.1 uncultured Haemophilus sp.
ATATACGACGGCACAGAGATCCATAGAGAGAATAATACTGTTCCCCAGGCAATAGGCTTTAAATGAATTCGCGCTGATTGATGAGGTCTCATGACCCAATAAAAGAGTACAATCGAACTCAAGAGCTGGATTTTATTAAACCATCTGTTATTAAACCATGTGTTAAACCATGCGTTATTCAAGCTGTAATTATGGAAATATAGATTATAGGAAATTTGCCAAAAAATGAGAAGCTGGGTAACCAGTAGAATCCTCACTAAAGAATTCGGCATCAATTTGTAGCTAACGATAATAATGACTGTAAAAATCAGTGCAGAGATAAAGATACCGAAATTTGAATCCTCGCTAAATTCATATCCTAATAAAAGAAAAAGATTATCAAATTTAACAAGCAAATAGAATCCTAAAAAACTGTTTGCGATTAGAAAAAATAAACCTGCTAAATTTTTAGATTGTTCATCCGTTTCTTTGCTTAATGTGATAAATAAAGCCACTACAAATAAAAGAATACCAAAGATTAATGCACCAGATTCTGATAAACCTAAAGCAAGAAAGAACCAAACGCCTATAGTAACGACAGCTATCAATAAGGCAACCACCCATAATATTGAAATCGCCCAATGGAATCTCTTATTATTTGGATATTCTCGCTTATAACGTTTCACCAACCAATTTATTGCCATGACAGTGAAAGTAAAGCCAATTAATCCTAAAACTACCCACTCTTCTACACCACGAATCACAAGAGAAGCCAAAAAGCAATAAGCGCCAAGTAAGGCTAGGACTGAAACAATTAAATTAATAAAATCAAAGCGATATTTGTGATATACATAAAATGCGATCAAAGCAGGAATAGCAATTATCAAAGAACTAAGTAATGAACGACCAAATTCAGCCCAAGTAGAATAAAAAAACACACCATTAAAGACCGCTAAACCAAATAGGCTCATAAAAGTCAGTGCTAAAAATACTTTAGGTAAAATGCGCCAATGTTGATCATGAAAAGTTTTACTGAATAATTCCGATATCACAAGTAATCCAGCATTAATCAACACGGCATAACACATTGAGTTATGCGAGTTTTGTTCATTAAATAAATAAAACGCAACATTAGCAGTGGCGGCAAATAATAATGCAGAGGCCACATTCGGAAATAATAATAAAAATGGAAGTTGGCAAAGTGTCCAAACTGCAAATAACTGCCATACATCAGCCCCCGTTTGATAGGTTTGGCCGACTAAGGCAAATAAACCGCCAATCAAGACAGAAACAACAAAAAAGAGGCTATATGTCTTCCACTTTAATTTTTCTTTGGTTTGTCGACGACTCTCTCGAATAAAGCAATAAATACCTAATATCACTGTCACCACAAGCAATGTTTGTAAGCCATAAATTTTGGCTAAATCAGAAAAATAATCTAAATTAGCTGCAATTAATGTGACTACTCCACTCGTTAAAAATCCCACGGTTAATAATAAAAACAGTAAATTTAAATAACGTTGCCAAGAAAGATTAAAAAGGCCTGTTGTATTCATTCATTTTTTCCTTTTTATAAAAAGATCCGTATTATCTTAGCATAATAGTAAGGTAAATAAATAACTTAAAAAATGTAATGTGATTTCCCCGAGTTTCGAAGATTAATTCGCGCCACATCGCATTTTATGGTAGAATTTTCAGTCTGAAGATATATAGGGGATAACAAAATGCAAATTTTACACACAATGCTTCGAGTAGGTGATTTAGACTGCTCTATCAAGTTTTATCAAGATGTTTTAGGTATGCGTTTATTGCGTACGAGTGAAAACCCAGAATATAAATATACGCTTGCATTTTTAGGTTACGAAGATGGCGCAAGCGCTGCAGAAATTGAATTAACATACAACTGGGGCGTAGATAAATATGAACATGGCACTGCGTATGGACATATTGCTATCGGCGTTGATGATATTTATGCTATTTGTGAAGCAGTTCGTGCAAGTGGTGGTAAAGTGACTCGCGAACCCGGCCCAGTTAAAGGTGGTACAACCGTTATTGCCTTCGTTGAAGATCCAGATGGCTATAAAATTGAATTTATCGAAAATAAAAGCTCAAAATCTGGTCTAGGCAATTAATTAAAAGTGCGGTTGATTTTTTCGCTCTTTATAACGCAGGGTTACCTGCGTTATTTATTTTAAAGGATACAATATGTCCAACTCTCAAGAAATTCCTTATCACCACCAATTAAAAAATCGTTTTCGCGGCTACTTTCCTGTCATTATTGATGTGGAAACAGCGGGATTCGATGCAAAAAAAGATGCGCTTTTAGAGCTTGCAGCAATCACCTTAAAAATGGATGAGAATGGCAATTTACAACCTGATCAAAAATGCCATTTTCATATTGAACCATTTGAGGGGGCGAATATTAATCCGGAATCACTCAAATTTAATGGGATTGATATTCACAATCCATTGCGTGGTGCCGTATCTGAATTAGATGCGATCACGGGATTGTTCCAAATGGTGCGTCGTGGACAAAAAGATGCGGAATGTCAGCGTTCTATCATCGTGGCACATAATGCGGCTTTTGACCAAAGCTTTGTCATGGCTGCGGCAGAACGTACTGGTGTAAAACGCAATCCATTCCACCCTTTTGGGATGTTTGATACAGCAACGCTTGCCGGTTTTATGTTTGGACAAACAGTACTCGTCAAAGCATGCCAAGCCGCAAAAATTCCTTTTGATGGCAAACAAGCACACTCTGCGCTATATGATACTGAACGCACAG
>CBCSVJ010000224.1:0-2763 GCA_965143545.1 uncultured Haemophilus sp.
TGAAGTGGTTGAAGGCATGGATGTGGTTGATAAAATCAAAAAAGTAAAAACCGGGAATAACGGCTTCCACCAAGATGTTCCGACCGAAGATGTGGTGATTACATCCGTTTCTGTTGAATAATTAATTCGGTGTGTGGATGCGTAATCTACACACCTTTTTTCTTAAGTGAAATAACGTTATGCCTTTCTTCGATACTCATACCCACCTCGATTATCTTCATCATGACACGGGAGAGCCATTAGCTCAGCTCGTAGAGAACGCTAAGCAAGCTGATGTGCAGAAAATCTTGATTGTGGCGGTAAAAGAATCGGATTTTAAAACAATCCAAAATATGACCGCACTTTTCCCTGAGCATCTTTATTGTGGACTTGGGTTACACCCTCTTTATATCAAAGAACATCAAGAGCATGATTTAGAGAAATTGGATGCGGCGTTATCTGTACGTGATCAAAATTGTACAGCCGTAGCAGAAATTGGTTTAGAGTGTGCGATTCCAGAGTTATTGATGGATGAATTATGGCAAAAGCAACAGCTCTTTTTGGAGAGCCAGCTTTATTTAGCGAAGAAGTACAATCTGTCGGTTAATTTACATAGTCGAAAATCCCACGAGCAATTATTCCGCTTTTTAAAACAAGCCAATTTGCCAAAATGTGGTGTCGTGCATGGTTTTTCAGGAAGTTATGAGCAAGCAAAAAGATTTGTGGATTTAGGCTATAAAATTGGCGTAGGCGGCACAATTACTTATGAACGCGCGAATAAAACGCGTCAAGCGATTGCCAAGTTACCATTAGAGGCATTGGTGTTAGAAACGGATACACCAGATATGCCCGTATTTGGCTTTCAAGGGCAACCTAACCGACCAGAGCGGATTGTTCACACCTTTGACGCTTTATGTAGTTTAAGAAGTGAAAATGCTGAAGTGATCAAAGAAACGGCTTGGCAGAATAGCTTAACCTTATTTGGTTAAACCTTAAAACGATAAATCACTTGATTGGCTGAACCACGCCAAACCAAGCTTGGGTCAGCCTGTTCTTGTATAAATTTTCCATCAATGAGCACGTCAATATAAGGCAACATTTGACGTTGATAATCATCAAGTACATCCAGTTTATATCCCGTCCATACCCAAATATCCTTATCGGGACATTCTTTTTTTACACGCTGTACAAAAGGAAGTAAGGCTTCAACATTACGGGGATGCATCGGATCCCCACCTGAAAGCGTGAGCCCTTGACGTTTAATGCGCGTATCTTTTAAATCATTGATGATTTGTTGTTCCATCGCTTCATCAAATAATACGCCATTATCAAAAGACCAGCTCTTTTGATTGTAGCAACCACGGCAACCATGCGTACAACCGCTCACGAAAAGGGTACAACGGGTGCCTTCGCCATTTACAACATCGGTAGGGTAGTATTGGAGATAGTTCATGGTTTTACCTTAAAAGTGCGGTTGATTTTCTCGTCAAATTCACTGAATTGATAAATTAACCTTTGCAATACAGGGCCAATTCTTGCATAATAGCCCACCTAATCGCATTGCGATATCAATGGAAATCTTCTCGGTCTCTCGCAACGGTGTCTGGTTTACTCGGTCAGGTTCGGAAGAAAGCAGCCAAAGTCGGAATTTCTGTGTGCCGAGAATAAGCTGGGAAGATTTCCACCCAACTTATCCTTTCTTATTTTACACTCGCTCTACTAATTGTTTGAAGAACCCTTTTTCTAATTGCAATAATTCTGCATAAGTACCTTTTTCAATTAGCTTCGCTTCATCAATCACACAAAGTTCATCAAATTGCTCAATCGCCGTTAAGCGGTGAGTCACCATAATTAAGGTTTTATTCTCAGCATGGGCAAGAATCAAACGCAGAATTTGGCGTTCCGTTTCGCGATCTAAACCTTCAGTTGGCTCATCTAATAATAAAATTGGCGCATCATTAAGCAGAATACGCGCTAAGCCTAAACGACGTTGTTCTCCACCAGAAAGTGGACGGCCGCCATCACCTAACCAAATATCTAAGCCTTGTTCTTGTTCCAACAATTTGCCTAAATCAACTTGATTTAACACCTCGATCATTTTTTCATCTGAAATATTGACCGCACTTGCGAATTGCAGATTTTGACGAAGTGTATCGCTAAATACATGTACACGTTGTGTTAAAAAGCAGAATTGGTTGCGTAATGTATCTTCTGCATAATCAGCAATTGGCTTGCCAGCAAGGCGTAATTCTCCTTGGTTGGCATCATAATTACGCACTAAAAGCTGTAATAACGTGGATTTTCCGCTACCTGTTTTACCTAAAATCGCGACTTTTTTACCTTTTTGAATAGTTAAATTTAAATTCTCTAAAGCACGATTTTGACGTTCAGGATAAGTGAAAGAAAGATCTTTGGCTTCAATTAATGTAGTCGCGTTTTGATCGAACTCTGCTTTGCCATTAAAAGTCACTAATGGTTGCTGTTCGATAATATCTGTCACGCGTTCAGCTGACGCAATTACTTGCCCGATATGTAAGAACGCAGAACCTAATGGCATTAAGATTTCAAACGATGCAAGGGCGGCAAAAGTGAAGAGCGCAATAAATGCCATACGATATTCATCGTTGCCAAATTCCGCTTGTGAGCTAAACCACAACATTGCGGCAATAATCAAACCATTTAAAAAGAGTGAAAGGGCGGTTGAAAATCCGCTTAAATTTGCTTCTTTTTGTTGGTCTGCTTGCCAGTTAGCTTCAGTTTTAGCCATGTTATCTTTCAATTTAT
>CBCSVJ010000225.1:0-2756 GCA_965143545.1 uncultured Haemophilus sp.
CCCGCTCTTGTCTTGGCTGATGAACCAACCGGTAACTTGGATCATAAAACCACAGAAAGTATTTTTGAGTTGATTCAAACCTTGAATGCAGAACAAAACATTGCGTTTTTATTGGTTACGCATGATATGTCATTGGCGCAAAAACTGTCTCGTTGTTTAACCATGCAAGACGGCATTTTGAAGGAAGGTGCATAATGAATACGCCTTTTTTCATTAGTTGGCGTTATCAACGGGGTAAGCAAAAGAATCCGTTGGTGGCGTTAATTTCAAAATTATCAGCTATCGGTATCGCCCTTGGCGTAGCGGTGTTGATCGTGGGGTTAAGTGCGATGAATGGCTTTGAGCGTGAATTAAACTCGCGCATTTTGGCTGTTGTGCCACATGCGGAAATCACCGTTAATCCACAGGGTAATGAAGCCACATTAAACCATTGGCAGAACCTTGCGGAACGTCTAAAAACAAACAAAAAAATTACCGCACTTTCACCTTTTGTGAGTTTTACAGCCTTAGTAGAGAATGGCAATAAACTTAAAGTCGTTCAAGTGAAAGGGGTCGATAAACAAGCTGAAGATCAAGTGAGTTCTCTTGGTAAGTTTGTGGAAGGTGATGGCTGGCAAAAATTCGCAGAAGAAGGCGGATTGGTGCTGGGCTCTGGTATTGCCAAAGAGTTAGATGTCAAAGCTGGCGATTGGGTGTCATTATTAATCTCTCAACCGAATGGCGAAGATCAAATGGCGCAACCTAATCGTGAGCGTGTTCAAGTGACCGCTATTTTACGTTTAGATGGTCAGTTAGACCATAGCTATGCCTTACTGGCATTACCTCAAGCGCAAGAATTAATGGGGTATCGCAAAGATCAAATTACCGGTGTTGAATTGAAAGTTGATGATCCATTTAAAGTACAAGAAATGGATTATTCTATGCTGAATGATTATCCGCAACTGCTTTATATTCAAAACTGGGTGGCAAAATTTGGCTATATGTATCGTGATATTCAGCTTATCCGTACTGTGATGTATATCGCCATGGTGCTTGTAATTGGGGTGGCGTGTTTTAATATCGTTTCAACCTTAATTATGGCAGTAAAAGATAAGCAAGGTGATATTGCGATTATGCGAACCCTGGGGGCGAATAATGGCTTTATTAAACAAATCTTTATTTGGTATGGTTTGCTTGCAGGAATGAAAGGGTGTCTGATTGGTATCGTGTTAGGTGTCGTACTTGCACTGAATCTCACGCCGATTATTCAAGGCATCGAGACATTACTTGGTAAAAAACTGTTATCAGATGGCATCTATTTCGTTGATTTCTTACCAAGCGAATTACATTGGTTCGATGTTGTATTAGTTCTCGTGGCGGCATTGGTATTGAGTTTACTCGCCAGTCTTTATCCAGCCAGTCGAGCCGCGAAGTTACAACCGGCTCAAGTGTTGAGCAATCACTAATAAAAAATCAGGGATTAAGTATTTAATCCCTGATTTTTTTATTGTTCAACCGTTAATCATTATTGGTTTTCTTTATCTGTTTTTAATAAGCCAGATGAACCTTCAGAATAATCACGCGGTGGCTCTTCAGATTTACTTTCTGATGAGGCGGTCACCAATTGCTGGGTAAACAAACCTTTGTCGGCGGGTTTATTACCAAGTAAGGTTTCAGATGAAACTGCATAGTGACGATAGAGTTTTTGATAATCACCAATTAAGGTTTTAAATAATTCGGCACTTTCCGCGAAATGTTTTTCAAGTTGTGCTTGTTGATCGCTTAACTGTGTTTTCACTTCTTTTAGCTCAGCTTCTGTCTGAACTTGTTTTTTAACTGAGCCTTTCGTTAAACGTAATAATAAATAGCCTAAGATTACGCCAACCACAAGCCCAATCACAGCGGCTTGCCATATTTCTGGTATCCATGATTGCATACATTACTCCTTATTTTTAATTCAGTGTTTAGTGTAAAGGAAAAACAAAAAAGTTTCTTTGCGGTTGATCACATTTTGAAAAAGCTGTGCTTACACAGCTGCAATAATTACGATCTCAACTTTCCAATCAGGATCTGCAAGTTTCGCTTCTACCGTTGCTCGGCTTGGTGGATTTTGGCTATCTACCCATTCATCCCATGCTTGGTTGAGTTGAGCATAATCCGCCATATCAGCAAGGAAGATTTGCGAGGTAAGAATTTTACTTTTTTCAGAACCAATTTCTGCCAATAATTTATCGAGCAGTGAAAGGACTTCTTTGGTTTGTTCATAAGCATTTTCTTTAACGGTTTTTTCCGGTACCTGGCCGGCAAAATAGGCAGTATTGTTATGAATGACTACTTCAGAAAAACGTTTACTTGGTTGAATGCGTTGAATCGACATAATGTCTCCTTTTTGATGAAGATAATTCCATTCTAAAGGCGGTTTTAGACTTTGTAAATCAAGAAATTGTGGGATAAAATAACTGAGAATTTTTATCAACTAAAGAAAACTATGAAACTCCTGATTTCGAATCAATATGGCGCCATTGTCATGGCATTATTGCCTTTTGTTTACGGTATGTTATTAGCCTCACCTGTTTGGGCGCATTTCTTTTTGCTTTTAGCTTGGTTCACCATGTATTTGCTGAGTTACCCCATGCTTAGTCTCTTTAAAGGCAAAAATATGGCGGAATATAAAAAGTGGACCATCATCTATGGTGTTGCGGCTTTTTTATTTGCGCTTCCTGCCATTTTTTATAACTGGCAAATTCTTTTCTTTATTGCAGCCATGTTTCCTTTTG
>CBCSVJ010000226.1:0-2751 GCA_965143545.1 uncultured Haemophilus sp.
TGATAATTGAAGTTAGAAATAAACGATGGTAATCTCGAAAATATTTAAACAAGTACGCATTTAAAAATATTAGGTAGCTGGATATTTGAGTAGAATGTAATTTTAAATGTTCAGATATAAAGTGCGGTCAATTTTAATGAGTATTAAAACTTCTCAAAATTGACCGCACTTTATTTTTTTAGCGTTTTACTTAACTACTTCCGCCGTATATTCCAATTTATGAATTGCATTAATCAATTGCTCATCAGAAACTTTCGGATCTTCTACAACAGTCACAGTTCTATCTTTAATAGAGGCTTTAGTGGAAATCACGCCATCAATATTACGTAATTCTTTATTCACCAAATAAGCACAAAGCTGGCAGTTCATTTCATTCACTTTTAACACAACTTGCTTTGTTTCTTCTGCCTGAGCGATAGAGAAAGTGAATAATGAAAGCAAAAGTGCGGTCGTTAATTTCTTCATTTTTTGTTCCTAATTAGAAAGCTCTAAAATCCACGGTAAAATGGTTGGATAAGTTAAGAAAAAGAGCATGACGATAAATACAATCCAGTACAAAACAATAAGCTTTTTACGGGAAATGTATTTGCTGCAAATGATTTTTTTGGAAAACATCAACAACCAAAAGCCGTAGGCAAAGGCGCATAATGAAACGATAAGCATAGGAATGCGTAAATAATCATATTCACCCAAGCCAATCAACCATGTGGATGACACGCCAAATACTAAATAGATTAAAGGCGCAATACAGCACAAGGTTGATGCCACCGCAGCACTTAGCGCGGTGGCAATCGCAACCCAAAAAGATTTATTAGAGCTTTTTAGAGATGTAGTCATATTTAAATTCTTTCGGATCAAAGGAATTTAGCGGGTCACCACCGACTTCGGCATACGGATAGCCAAAGTTGTTGAGTGGGGCAAGTTCTGGCTGTGGATATAAATCGAAGTCACGAGCATGATTAAATCCTACCCAGTTTGCTTCCCAGTTACCGAATAAGTATTTGGCAACGGCTTGTGTATCCTTATCATCAACAGATTTTTTCTCTGCTAAACGCATTTTTGCCACGTCTGCAGAATCAACAGGCACCCAGCCGAATCCAGCTAGATAGAATTCAGCACGACAATGCTGACCACCGCTTACGTTTGCTACGCCATGTTCGTCCGCACTACCGAATGCACCTTTGGAGTATTTGCCCATTTTATCCGCCGCACCTAAACGAATACCGAAAATTTCACGAGCAGGAATACCGCTGGCACGAGCAAGTGCAACGAAAACAGAGTTAATATCAGTACATTTACCTTTTAACACACCAGTGGTCAGAATTTTTTCTACATCACCATCGCCACAGCCTAAAACGGAATTATCACGTTCCATATTATTGACGATCCATTGGTGAATCAACTCAGCTTTTTTCAATGGATTAGTTTCAGTGCCCACAATTTTATCGGCGAACTGTTTCACAATGCCATCAGTTTTAATATGTTGAGTCGGTTTTAAATATTCTTGTACATCAACAGAATAGTGAATCTCTTTTGGTGGCTTGTAATTTTCTAATGCACCTTTAACCATAGGTTCACGATCTTTGGTTTCAATCACCATTGTGATTTTTAAATCGCGTTTTTGTGCATCTTTATCCCAAGTTGCAAAGAGCGTTTTCGCACCATATTTGTTGTTTTCTGTCACATAGGCATCCAAATAGTTACCTTCAAAATGGATAGATTTTACCTGTTGATACTCACCATTAAATGGTAAAGGCACCCACAGATTCGCTTGTCCTTGCGAACCTTTTGGCGCAACTAAGTCATAAGTTTGAGTGAATTCATACAGATGAGAATCGGTATTGTAGTTTGGAATGTCGGTATTGGCGTAAGCCATGGAACATGCGGAGAGTACCGCAGTGGCGATAAGTTTCTTCATGAAAAGATCCTTCTTAGTTAACAGTTAAAACTTAACACATTAGATAAACTAATTGTGGACATGACTATAGTAGCTCATTTTATTTTCTAGTCAATATTGCTTTTTTATTTCAGCCATTTAAGATTTGCTAAAGAAATTCGAAGTAAAATACCGTTTCTATTTTTATTGGAAAGAATAATGACAAAACAAATTTTCACACAATCTCAACAACCAGAAGAGGAAGAAATTCTGCCTAAGCAGGAATTTTATAATGTTGAAACAACCATCGATAATGAACCTTTAGAAGGGGAGTTATTGGACGAGCAATTTGAACAAATAGTGAAGCCAAAAGCGAGTGGTTGGAAAACGGTTTTAAAATTGACCGCACTTTTATTTTTAGGGGCGACGGTTGCACAATCTGTTCAATGGATTTGGGACAGTTATCAGAACCAACAATGGATTTACCTTGCTTTTGCGTTAGTGAGTTTTGTGGTAGTGCTGTTTGGTTTATCTGAAATTATCGCAGAATGGCGACGTTTAGTGAAACTCAAAAAGCGTTTGAATTTACAAGAACAAAGTCAGCGATTAATAGGTGAAAGTGCGGTTAAAAATCATCAAGTTTTTTCTGAACAGGATAGCGAGAAAGGAAAAGCCTTGTGTTTATCGATTGCTGATACCTTAAAATTGGATTCGCAACATCCCTCAATTGTCCAATGGGAAAAACAGCTGAATGAAAGTTATTCTGCTCGCGAAGTTACCCATTTATTTAGTAAGACGGTATTACAGTCTTTTGATCAAAAAGCGAAAAAACTGATTATGAAAATGTCGGCAGAATCCGCGGTGATTGTGGCAAT